>JAJXXG010000972.1 GCA_021781255.1 Acidobacteriota bacterium | reverse complement strand
AGGGAGCAGGGCTTCCGCGGCACGACAGACGTGGCCATTAACCCAGGCACATCCTCAACCTTTGTGCTTACGCTGATGCCCGAATGTGCCTTTACATCCTTGACCGGAGCAACCCAGATCACCGTCTATCAACTCACCAGCACAAACGTAGAGAGCCAGACGGCAATCGCTGCCGGGGCGACCTTGCGAGTGCATGGTTTGTTGTTCAAGAACGGAGACCACTGGGTTCTGATCGCATCGACAATTGCCTCAAGCTAGTTGAAAGGCAAGTGCGCAGAACAGGGATGTACGTAAGCGGGTGAGGATGGACGGAACCGGTGGATCACCCGGAAATTCGATCCGGAAAAAGCAAATGGCCTCGCGATGGAACGGATCGCGAGGCCATTTGTTCTGAGGATGCGTTTATTTGTACTGCGCCGCAAAAGAGTCAGCTTCTCGATTCAGTTCAGCAGGACTTGCGCTTTGCGAATAGAGAACAACCCGATAACGGAAGGTTGCTGTCTGATTCTTCTCAAGTGTCAGGTTGAGTGCCGGCTGCTTGGGATCAAAGATGCTGCGCCCCAACGGATTCGCAGCGAAGAGGCCATAGCCGCGTGCATGCCAGTAGGTCGGGTAGTCAGGGTTGGATGGATGATCGAAGATCGTAATGGCGACCGTATCGCTTCCCGTGTGACCGGTAAGTGAGCACCAGCGACCACGCGTTGACCAGACGGCGTCGCCCTTAACGCCTTCGCTGGTCAAGTAGACGCCGGTTGCGTCCTTTGTGTCGGCAGCGGCAACCTTGGTGGGTCGGCCACTGGCGTCCATAAAGATGCCGCCTTTCTCTGTGGGAGATTCGAGCCAGTGAGCGACTCGCATGCCAAAGACGCCTTCCTTGTCGTCATGAAAGACCGCATGGTCAAGAGCCTTGAGCGTGATGATCTCGTCGATTGTGCGGCTGTGATTGCCACGCTGAAAGACGTAGTGCGTTGTTTGATCGAGGATGGGCGTACCGGCGCCGGTGACCCAGGTTGACTCGACGACAAGCTCCCCGCGATCGGAGCCGCTCTTGGTTGAGACGATCTTCTTTTGGAGAATCGTTCCCATCTTTGCGCGGTTTTCGGGCTTGATGGCGTCTGAGTTATTCCAGAAGTCGAATCCGTTGACATTGCCGTAGTTGAACCAGAGGCCTACGTGATGCGGATGATCCACACGTTCGCCCGGTCGCGGCTCCAGCGGAAAGCCACGGGTTACAGTGATGCCCGAATCGGTAATGAGCGGATAGAGTACGGGCTTTTTGAGTGTGGTTGGCCAAATATAGGACGTAAAGAGCTTGCCGTCTATGGTGATGTCCACGCGGCGCTGTGCCTCATTGGCGGTGACCTGCACGCCCTTGGCTGACGTGGAGGCTGAAGCTGCAGCGACGAAGAGCATGGTTGCGGCCAAGACTCCTGTAATGGCGGGTTTAAGCATACACCTTGCCTCCGGCCAAAACCTGCTGCGTCTTCTCGTCAAAGGTGACTTTCTCTCCGGTCTGAATGGCAGCAACATTCATGCAAAGCGCAACGGAGTGGCTGTATCCAGCTTCAATCGGCGCATTGGGAGTTTTGCGCGAGCGGACACACTCCATCCAGTTGCGCATATTGGCCGAGGTCATGGGGTCGCCCTTGGTGTCGGCGGCCGTAGAGACGGTTTCAGCGTGCTCGACGAGAGAAAAGCTCGGCAGTTGATTGGGCTTCATCCCCATCTCGGCTGCGTTGCGGGCGTTCAGACCACCGGTGGGGGTGACGGTTTGCTTGTCCATGTCAATCATTCCGCCGTTGGAGTAGTAGAGTTCCTTGACGCCGCCTGCGGAATTTGTGAAGCGCGAGGAGTATTGCACCTGGAAGCCCTTGCTCGGATCATCGAGCGGGCCGTAGTCAAAGACAGCCGTCATCGTATCCCAGTTCTGTCGGCCATCTTTCCAGAGGTAGATGCCGCCATTGGCCACGACACTGCGCGGATGCGGTAGCCCAGTAAACCAGTGCACGGTGTCGATCTGGTGGACGAGCCACTGGTCGGGAATGCCGGAGGAATAGGGCCAGAACAAGCGGAACTCAAGATATTTGCGAGCGTCGAACGGTTCATATGGCCTGTTGAGCAGATAGCGCTTCCAGTCTGTATCCTGCTCCTTCAGAAGGGGAACAACATCGGGACGGCGCCAGCGGCCCGGCTGGTTCACATTCCAGGTCATCTCAACCATTACGATGTCACCGAACTTACCGGACTTGATGTATTCGGCAGCCTTCTGATAGCTGGGCGTGCTGCGGCGCTGCGTGCCCACCTGGACGATCTTGCCGGTCTTCTTGACCGCAGCCAGAAACTTGCGCGCATCATCCATGGTGTGGGCCGTGGGCTTCTCCACATAGGCATCGCGGCCTGCCTCCACGGCTTCTACGCCGTGCAGCGCGTGCTGGAAGTCCGCAGTGGCAATAAGCACTGCATCCACGTCCTTGCGGGCGTAAAGCTCATCGTTATTGCGCACGGCTGCGACCGGGCTGCCGCTGAGCTTCTGGACATAAGCGGCGCCTTCCTCGCGACGGCGGTTCCAGATGTCTGACACGGCAACAAACTCAAAGTTCAGTTCTTTGGAGTGCTGCAGAAATGCGGGAATCAAGGCTCCCCGCATGCGGTCTCCGCAGCCCACGACTCCAACCTTAACGCGGTCATTGGCGCCGAGGATTGAGGCATAGCTTGAGGCGTTCCACGAAACGGCGGTTGCAGCCAGGGCTGCGCTGCCCGCCTTCAAAAAATCTCTGCGACTGTTATCCTGAAGCATTTTTTACTCCTCGATGGATTGGCTGTTGATCCCATTCATGCATGAAAAAAGCAGAAGTCTGCTCGTAGGAAAGGCCTGCACCGGGCGTACACCCAATGCAGACCTGGATTGAATGAAGGGTTGTGCTGGACCAGGGACCTGCTCCGATTGCGATTGCATTCAGATCAGGCCCCCGATTTTGCTTAGAAGGAGACTTTTACACTGCCCTGGAAGACGCGGGCAGCATTGCTGGTGGAGGAAATCTGACCGAATGTCGAAGACGTCAGGTTGGCATTCGGGCTTCCGAAGTTGGGATGGTTCAGAACGTTGAAAGCTTCCAGACGGAGCGTCATCGCCAGGCTCTCATGCAGCGGGAAGACGCGTGAGATCTGGGAATCGAACTGCAGGGAGCTACGCGCTCTGAACGCGTTTCTTCCGATGTTGCCAAAGGTGCCCAACTGGGTGCATCCGTTCAGGTTGGTTCCGCAAGGAGCCGTAACCTGCGCGAACGCAGCCGGATTCAGATATCCGCGGTTGGTTTCTCCGTTGGACCTATTCAGCTTGGTGTGGAGATAAGGATCGACCCCGGGAATCAGATTGGGGCGATCGTGGCCCATCGCGGTCAACGAGTTGTCCTGTCCGGACGAGACGTTGACCGGAGCGCCGGAGGAAATGTGGAACAGTGGAGCGATCTCCCAGTTGTTGGCGAGAAGCCTTTCAAACCGGTTAAAGCGGCTGAAGTTGCTCTTGGCTACAACAACGACGTTCTCGATGTGGCGGTAGTCAAAGCCGCACGGTCCGTAATCCTGGGAGGGATTCTTCGGGTTCTCGATGGTTGTGCCGCCAATGTCGCCTTGCCCGTCTTCGATGTCGAGGCACTTCGACCAGGTCCAGTTGGCCATCAGGCTGAAGGTGGAGGAAAGGCGATGCTGCAGTGTGGTCACCAAACCGTTGTAGTTAGCTGTGCCGGAATCGCCCACCAGCACAGAGCCGCCGCCGCCGCCCTGCAACTGGTTCCCCTGCATGGGGTTCGCAATCGTGAGCGCGTAGCGGGACGCCTGGTTCTTGGTCGTGGAGCAGTTAGTGCCTGCCGCGCCAGGCTTGACGGCCGCAGGTCCGGTTCTTACGATGCCGGTGCAACCTGTTCCATTCGGGCCCCAAACGCCCGGAATAAAGACGGCATCGTTGATCGGGATACCCATGGGATCGTGACGGGTGGTGTTTCCGATGTAGTCCACCTGCGCCTGCCAGCCGTTACCGAACTGGCGCTGAATGCTCGCCGTCCACTGGATGGTGTAGGCAGCGTGGAACTGGTCAGGCATCACGATGTACTGGGACTGCGGATAGAAAATGGCCTGGGAAGGCGTTGGCTTGATCGGCTGGGGGAACGGATTTGTAGTGATGGTTCCCACCGACCAGGGAGCGCTGAAGCTCAGCGGACCCGAAGACGAGGTCTGAGCGTTGCTGATGGCGGTAGCGAACGGCGGATTCTGCTGTGTGCGCTGACCAGTGAAGAAGTTCGGCTTGTCGTAGGCTAGTTCCACGCCGGCGCGGAGCACGGTCTTACCGGTGCCGGTGGGATCGTACGACACGCCAACGTTAGGCGAAAACTGCCAGGGCGAGTTCTTGGTGAAGCCTCTCGGAACGCCCTTGTCTCCATAGAACAGAACTCCAGCCGGAGCATTCGGGTATACCGTGCTAACGGTATTGGAGAGGAAATCCGACATATTGAAGACGCTGCCGCGGTTGAAGTAGTCCACCGGCATGAAGTTGGGTCCCCAGCGGAGACCGGCAACCAGCGTCAAGCGCCGGGTGGCATGGTAGGTGTCCTGTCCATAGAGGCTAGGGATGGGGCCACGCAGGGCATTCTGCTGCTGCTTGCTCTGCTGGAAGGCGCTCATGGTACCCCGGAGGAAGTCCAGGTTCTGATCGCCGATCTTTTGACCGCCATTGGGGCCATTGGCGCTGTACTGTCCGTTGAACGAGAACACGCCGTTGGACTCGTAACCGTTGCCGATGTTGAGTTGGTTCTGAACCCACTCACCACCGAAGACCACCTGGTGCTTACCGTGAACCCAGGTTACATCGTCATTAACGGCAAGCGTGTTGTCGTTGAAGTGCGCTGCCGAGTTCAGGCCGCCACCGATGCTGAACTTGCCTTCGTTGATCTGCAAGCCGTTGGGAATAGCCTGGTAGATGTCAACGCCCAGGGTCTTCGCATTGATGTCATTGGCGGCATAACCACGATTATCCACGCGGCGCAGGATGGTGAGGTGCGCGTTGTTGACCAGGTTCGGGCTGGCCGTGTAAGCCTCGCCCATCGTGAACGACTGCACGCGCTCGATGTTGCCGGACTGCGTGGTGATCAGGATATTGGTCGGAGAGAAGAAGGCAGGCTGCTGGTAGCCGTCCACCAGGTAGCGGCCATAGAGATTGTTCTTGGAGTTGATCGTGTAGTCCACACGGGTGACAAATTGATTGTCGAAGGTTTGATAGGGGATGGAATAGGTGACAAAACCGCATCCCTTTGTATCGATCTTGGGATCGATTACAGGCAGATACTTCTGCAGAGCCAGTGCCTGTGCATTGAAAGTGGGCGTGGAGGGGTAGACATCCCCCGGCAACGCTACGCCGGTGAGCGGATCTACAAGCTGCAGGAACTTGCCGGACGCCTGGCAATTGGGGCCGTCGGTTGAAGAGAAGTCGCCTGCAAGGTTGGCGGCGGTGGGAACATAGGCCTGCTTGCTGGCCTGCGACTCGGCCGCCTTAGTGCGCTGGTAACCGGCAAACGCGAACATCTTGTTGCGCAGGATAGGGCCGCCAAAGGTGCCGCCATACTGGTTCTGATGCAGCGTGTCCGGCGAGGTGGAGTAGAAGTTGGTTGCATCAATAAAGTTGTTGCGAATGAACTCAAAGGCTTCGCCGTGGTAGCTGTTGGTTCCGGAGCGGGTAACCACGTTGACCATGCCGCCTGTATGAGAGCCATCCTGCGCGCCAAGTACGGTCGACTCAACGCTGAACTGGTTGACTGCGTCCGGGAAGGGGAACGGCAGGTTGCCATTCGCCATGTAGTCCTGGTTGTCGCCGCCGTCCAGGCGCCACAGGGTCGTGTTGCCGTTACCGCCGGCGACAGACACCGAGATGGTGGCGTAAGAGTATTTGCTGCCGGTAAAGTCATTGCCCGGAGCATTCGTCGAACCGCCAGAAAGAGCAATCAGAGCCGTCATCTGGCGGCCGTTGAGCGGCATTTCCGTAACGGCATCCTGATCGATCGTCTGTTTGAAGGTGGGGTCTTCGGTCTGGAGCGAAAGCCCCTCGGCCTGCACTTCCACCTTTACATCGGCACTTCCCACCGCGAGGCTGGGGTTGATCGCGATGCTGCTGCCAACCTCGAGTACGATGTGGGTCTGCACATAGGTTTTGAAGCCGGGAGACGAAACGCTCAAATCATACGTCCCGACAGGAATGCCGGGGAAAACGTAGGTTCCGGCATCATTGCTCTTGGTTGTGCGTTTCACTTTCGTGGATTCATTCGTGAGCGTGATAGACGAACCGGGGATCACTGCGCCCGTCGCGTCGGTTACTGCGCCCTGGATATTGCCACTACCAGCAATCTGAGCGCTGCTATAAGTGGTGAAGATCAGTAAGGCAGAAAGATAGAAAAGGGATGCCCAGCGGGCAGTTCTACCCTTTCCTCTGGAGCGGATTTGCTGCATTGAAGCCTCCAAAATTGAAGTTGAATCATCTTTCGAGGGGGCAACTTCAGACAATAGTGGTCGGACCACCTTTATTGCTCCGCAATCCTCACAGATGCATGAAACGGTTGTCAAGAACAAATGAATACGGCACAGGAGTATTTCGCTGGATTTGGACATGACATTTAAATGACCCTGATTCATGTATGTGAAATTGGAGATTGAGCGCGTAGAAATTGCAGAAATCTGCAAAAAACCATGGGTTCATCGAGCCAGCAGACAATGGAATGCCCGCGCTTTTGTGTGCCGGTCTGGCCGAATTTGCAGCTATTTTTGTGCAGCTATGTTCTTCTTGCTGAATCTTGCCGAATGCTGATGGGCAGGGTCTCCCGCCGAGTATCGGGCATGGCGCGGATGCCCGATTTCATACTTGGAAGCGCTCCTGGGATTGCCCATTGTTTGAGCAGGCATCGATTCAGCCAGTTGTTATGCAGGGATGACGAACTACATGCTGCTGCAGGCAGCCATTTCCAGGCCGCTCAGGGTGCCAAAACGCGAAGCAATGCAGAGCGGGCAGGTGGTCAATTTTGGCTGGAAATTACAGCCTGCGGGACAGTTGTTTTGCGGCTCATATTCGATTCGGATCGGCAAGGCAGAAAGCCGACAGGGCGCTGGCACAGGCCGATCCAATCTTTGAAAGAGGTCCGACCATTTTCTACCAAATACCGGATGTGCAATGCGTCAGGCAATCCACCGCCGGAGCTCGGGCCTATCGCGGCGCACTCTGGATTATGATTGCCGGGTGGAATCCGTACATTCTTCAGCATCGATGGAATGAATATGACCAATTCAGCTTCAGGGGTTGAGGGCTCGAAAGCGCAGTTGCGCAAGACGATGGGATTCTGGGACGTGCTGCTGTTCAATATCGCAACGGTCCTGGGACCACGATGGATAGCGGCTGCAGGGCATAACGGCACATCCTCGATCAGCTTATGGATATTGGCCGCGGTGTTCTTTTTTGTGCCCGGAGCTCTGGTCATTAATGAGTTGTCGTCTCGGTTTCCGGAAGAAGGTGGTCTGTACGCCTGGTCGAGAGAAGCCTTCGGCGGATTCCATGGCTTTATTGCTGGATGGACCTACTGGGTGTACACGGTCTTCTACTTTCCGGGACTGCTTCTGGCTAGCGCTTCCATGTCCGCATATATTGTTGGCGGTCGCGGGGCTGCGCTGGCGCAGGATAGAACATTCCTGCTTGCCGTCTCGCTCTCCATGCTCCTGGTGGCTGTGGTCCTGAATATCGTTGGTTTGAACATTGGCAAGTGGTTGCAGAACGCCGGCGGAGTAGGCACCTATGTGCCTCTTGTGGTGCTGGCCGCTATCGCCGCGGTTGTCTCCTGGCGCCATGGCTCCGTTACGCACTTCACCGTCGCAAACATGCTGCCCAAATGGGACTGGAACACCGTGAACTTCTGGTCGCAGATCGCCTTTGCCTTTACCGGCCTGGAACTGGTTTCCGCAATGAGTGAAGAGGTGCGCGATCCAAGGCGAACGCTGCCCAGGGCCGTGTTCGGTGCGGGCGCTCTCATTGCACTGATGTACATCGCAGGCACATTTGCGATTCTGGCCCTCGTTCCAGCGGCCGGCCTGGATCCGCAGAGCGGGGTCTTCCATGCCATTACGGTAGGCTCCATCGTTTTGCGTCTGGGATTCCTGGGTGTTCTTGCGGCAGTTCTTGTGACGGTAGGGAACGCAGGCGGTGTTGGCAGTACGGTGGCTGGAATTGCGCGCGTGCCTTTTGTTGTTGGTATCGATCGATACTTGCCGGCTGCTTTCGGAAAGATTCATCCACGCTGGAAGACTCCGTATGTTTCGATTCTTGTGCAAGCCTCGATTTCAGGCGCCATCCTGCTTGTAAGCCAGGTGAATGAAACGACGCGCGGGGCCTACCAGTTTCTCATCGATGCAGCCATCATTCTTTACTTCATCCCCTTCTTGTATATGTTTGCCGCGGTTATCAAGCTGGCGCATCGCAAGGATCGCAAAGAGAACGAGCATGCCATTCTGGTTCCCGGAGGAGTGGCGGGCGTTTGGATCTGCGGTGGCCTTGGATTCCTGGTGGTGCTGCTCGGCATCGTGGTTTCCCTCGTACCGCCGGGAGACTCGGCGGACAAGTTAGGGTTTGAACTCAAACTCGTCGGGGGGACGCTGGTCGCAGTCTTGATTGGGCTATTTCTCTACTGGCGCGGAGTGCGTTCTGCCAAAGCGCAGTCGTGAGTGTGCACCACTTGCTGAGCAATCACTGCGTGCAGTCAGGCATGTTGTACCGGCCTGCGCTTTTCCTGCCTTGAACCGACATGGAGCTATGTCAGCATGATCTTCGATACGTTGCGTTGGCGGAAGCTACCGCATGCCTGCACCATTGCGCTTCTTCTGCCTGCCAGCTTCACTCCATTGGGTCAGGCGCAGAAGTCCAGTGCAGTGAAGTCGCACTTGCATGCCCCGGTTACCTTGCGGTGCGCGAATCAGCGTGAGCCGCTTGCCGTGGCAGAACCCGAGCCGGAGTTCAGCTGGCAGTTGACGGCTGCGAATCCGGCAATCCACGGCATCCGGCAAAGCGCGTATCAAATCCAGGTCGTGTCCTCGTCGAAGGATTCGTTCGCTGCGGATTCATTGCTGTGGGATAGCGGTGTCGTGCATCGGCAGGATACCTTTGGCATTCGTTACCACGGGCCTGCCCTGGCTGCTGCTCGCAGTTATGCTTGGCATGTACGAGTTTGGGATGAACAAGGCCGCCCAAGCGCATGGAGCAGTGCAGGGCAATGGATGCAGGCTCCAGCGTGGCACGCGCATTGGATCGCTGCGCCACTCTTGAGTAACGATCCCGACAGGGAGCCACTGCCGATCTTTCGCAAGGCATTCACGCTGCAACGCGGCATTGAGCGTGCTGTGCTGTATGCCTCTGGACTTGGGCAGGATGAGTTGCGACTGAATGGCAAAAAAGTTGGGAACGACCTGCTGACGCCGGGATGGAGCGACTATCGCAAGACAGTGTATTTCGACACGTATGATGTCACCTCGATGCTGCGAAGCGGGGAAAACGTGTTAGGTGTATTGCTGGGGAACGGCATGTACCGCGTCCTTCGCACGCAAGGGCGCTATACCAAATTCACTGGCAGTTATGGCCCGCCGAAGTTTGCACTGCTTCTGCACCTGCAATTCAAGGATGGCAGGTCAGTGGAAATATCCAGTGACACATCCTGGAAGACATTGCCCGGTCCGATTACTTTCTCGTCTACCTATGGAGGCGAAGACTTTGATGCGCGCCGTGAGCCGCGCGGATGGGATGCGCCGGGATTCAGGGATACAGGCTGGAAGACTGCTGAGGAGGTATTGGGACCGGGCGGATCACTCATGCCTGAACTGGCGCCGCCAATCCGCGTCGCGCGCACATACGCGCCGATCGCGATAACCCATCCCAGACCGGGCATCACTATCTATGATCTGGGGCAGAACTTTGCCGGTTGGCCCGAGATTACCGTGAGTGGTCCATCAGGTGCGGTCGTGAAACTTATTCCCGGCGAACTGCTGAACAGCGATGGAACGGTCTCCCAGCGTAGCTCAGGCGGTCCTCAATGGTTCACGTATACGCTGCGAGGGGACGAAATGGAGAACTGGCATCCGCGATTCAGCTACTACGGATTCCGATATGTGCAGGTTGAGACGACCTATAACGGGCTGTCGAGCGACCAAGTGCGCGTTCTTAACCTGCGTGGAGAGGCCGTACATTCCAGTGCTGAGGCCACAGGTTCTTTCGACTCGTCGGATACGCTACTCAATCGTATTCACGCACTGATTCTGCGGGCCATTGAGAATAATGCTCAGAGCCTTTTCACAGATTGCCCGCACAGAGAAAAACTTGGATGGCTTGAAGAGACGCATCTGCTGGCCGATTCCATGCTGTACGACTATGATTTTGCCGGCTTGTACGCGGCCACCGCACGCAATATCGCGGATGCACAAACGGCAGATGGGCCCAGCGCCGGGAGAGTTCCTGAGATAGCGCCACAATATGTTGTCTTCGGGCCTGGCTACGGAGTCTTCGATGATTCACCGGAGTGGGGCAGCGCCGCAGTGTTGGCACCCTGGTATGTGTATCGTCGCAATGGCGATCTCAAGTTCCTTGCGAATCAATTGGATGTAATGCGCCGTTATGTCACGTATCTGGGAACGCGCGCTCACAAAGGCATCGTTGATTATGGCCTTGGAGACTGGTATGACATCGGCCCGGGTGCGCCGGGATACTCCAAACTCACAACGCCGGGCGTGACCGCGACAGCTATTTATTATCAGGATCTGCTCGTCCTGCAACGAGTGACCGCCCTGCTGGGCAATCATGACGAGAGCCGGATCTATGCGAGGCAGGCTGAGCAGGTGCGGGAGTCTTTCAATGCGCGTTTCTTTGATGCTGCATTACATCGATACGACAAAGGC
>JAJXXG010000616.1 GCA_021781255.1 Acidobacteriota bacterium | reverse complement strand
CGAGAATGGTTGGATGGACCGCAATCAGCCGACAATGCAATACGCGCTCGCTCCTGAGGATTTCTACTTCGATGGACCGCTCATGGTATTCACAGCGGCCTATCACCTGAAGCGCGGAAGCTGTTGCGGCTGCGGATGCAGACACTGTCCTTATCGCAGCGCCGCGGCCGATCTGCCTGCGGTCGCGGATGGCCCGGGCGCATGCGAATGCGGCCCCTCCCGATGAGTTGCAGGCATGGTAAACAGGCTTGCGCGCGGAAGGCAACACTCCGAAGCCAGGGCCGCGGTCCGCTTCCCATCCATATCTCCTGAGCTTCCTTGCAGCGTAGCCTGAAAAGTAACTTAAGTGTCTTCCGTGCCTGTTCTCTCATGGTCCGGCGGTTTGGCCGAGCTAAGATTCTCCTTGCATTCGGGAGGACGGCGTGTTAACCCTTAAGCCAATAACTCTCTGGTAGCTACCCGCGAAGTATCGCCGGTCAGCTTACAGACAGGACCCCTCCCATGATGAAGATCGGCACTACCATCCGTGCGCACAGGCTCCAGAAAGGGTTGTCGCAAGGAGACATCGAGAAAAAGACCGGACTTCTGCGCTGCTACCTCTCGCGCGTGGAGAACGGTCACACCGTGCCCTCGCTGGATACACTTTCAAAAATTGCCGCGGCTCTCGATTTGCCCATCGCCCACTTCTTTTCCGACGACGCACCGGGCCGCCAGCTGAACACGCAGAAGCTCTCAGACGACGAACTGCGCTTCCTCACGCAGATTCGCCGCTACTCGTCCAATCTGAACGAGAGCGACCGCAAGCTTCTGCTGGCCATGGTCAAGAAGTTCGCCGCCACCGCAGTGCGTTAGCAGCGCACAATCGCGCAGCGTTACAGAATGCTTCAAACACCGAGACGGCTGGCCAAAGATCGAGCTCAAGGCTCCAACTCTGACCAACCGTCCCGGTATTCCCGTTTTAGACCGGCGCCTAAACGTCGTTGCCCAGGTGGAAGATCGGCTCCACACCGTGCCCGCCGGCCAGCAACGCCTGCTCTTCTTGAGCCTCCAGCGGCTTGTAGCTTTGCGCCACGTCCATCGCCAGGCGGAAATACCGCTCATCTCCCGGCGGAATGGCGGCCGTGATGGGGTGGCTCAGCGTCCAGCGCAGGCCCAGTGACGCCTCATTGGGAAACGCAGCCGGCTGGTACCAGCACTTGGGCTGTGGATGGTCCTTCTGCCCGGCGGGCCACACGGTCTTGGCCATGCCTTTCAGCGCCAGGATGCCCATCTTCTTCTCCTGCGCCTTCTTCAGAATCTGCGGGCCAAAGCCAGCCTGCGTAAACAGCACCCAGTTGAGCGGGAAAAGAATGGTGTCGAAGTCGTAGCGATCCATCGCCGCCAGCGCGGTTTCGGCTGAATGGACTGAGAAGCCGATGTACCGGATCTTCCCTTCCTTCTTCGCAGCCTCCATGGTCTCCATCGCGCCGCCCGGACCGAGCACCTTGTCCAGGTCGGTCATTTTGGTGAGGGCGTGGAACTGGTACAGGTCCACATGATCCGTCTTGAGCAGCCGCAGCGACTCTTCCAGTTGCTTGCGCGAGTCGTCCTTCATGCGGCCCTCGGTCTTGCAGGCCAGGAAGCAATTCTTGCGATAGGGCGCGAGCGCGGGGCCAAGCCGCTCCTGCGCATTGCCGTAGCTGGGCGCAATGTCAAAGTAGTTGATGCCGCGATCCACGGCCTCGGCCACAATGTTCGAGGCCTCGCCGGTCGTTTCGTCCATCACCACGATTCCGCCGAAGCCGATGATGGAGAGTTGTTCGCCTGTTTTGCCCAGCGTGCGGCGGGCTATGGGATTGGATGGCGTCTTCGCCGACGCATTGAGCTGGCTGTTGGATGCGACGGCTGCCGCAGTAATAGCAGCCTGCCTGATGAAATCACGACGCTCCATGGGATTCCTCCAGCGCGTTGGTCTGCAAGGCCAGCGCATAACTTGAATTTTCGCACAGGCCGGGCGGCCACGACGACGATGCCCGATGCCGCGGGATTGGTTGCTGCGGCCGTTTATCCCGGCAACTGCGCCAGAAAGAAGCCGAACAACACCAGCAGCCCGGCAATCATGAGAATCGCGATGCGGAGACGGTTCTCAAACAGCTTGCGCGGCGAGCCGAGCCTGGGCACAAGCGGCGCGGCGAACAACAGTCCGGAAGTAAAGCCGCCGAGGTGCGCCATGTTGTCAATGCTCAAGCCCGAGCCCATGACCCTGGTGCCGAAGCTGATGGAGAAGCCGATCACCAGGTTGATCGCGGCAAAATAAATCACGGACTTGCGCAACCGGCGCAGCTCAAACGGCGGCACGGGCAGCCTTCGCGACTTGAGCAACACGATCAATGCCCCGGCAATCCCGAAAACCGCGCCAGAAGCACCCGCGCCCACCGGGCCGTAGTCCACCATGCCCGCGCTGCCCGCGCCGTGGTAGGACACCCAGTTCACGAATGTGGAAAGCATGTTGCCCGCCGCGCCCGTGAGGACGTAGACGGCGACCACGCCCAGAGAACCCAGCAGCGGCTCGGCCAGCAGGCCCAGATTCCAAAGGCACCACATGTTGAGTCCCAGGTGAAGTATGCCAACATGGACGAACATGGCGGTCACAATCCGCCACCACTCGCCACCGTTCAGCACGGCTCCCGCATTGCCAGCTCCCCATTGCATCAACTGATTTCCGGTGGGGCTGCTCAGGCTCACCCCGCGCGCGGCCATGGCCAGGAAGACCAGGCAATTGAGGCCCACCAGAAGGTACGTGGCGGGAGACAAAGCCCATTGCGGCCGGCGGCGCACCGGCTGCTGCGGCGCATCGGAGCCTTGCCCCGGAGGCAGAATCTCCGGTTCGGGAACGGGGGGATGACTGCCCATATCTTTCATCGTAATGCATCTGGCGCAGACCGCACGGCGCACGAATAGCTTGACTGGCCGGCTTGAAATCTCCGCGCGCCCCGTGCGTCTGGGAAGCAAGCGGGCGATGGTTGTAGTCTGGTATATGGTCCATGCCGCGCGCGGCCCTACACTGCGCCTCCGGCCATGCTGGACCCTGGGAGCGAAACTGTGAGTACGGAGAAGAAAATTCGGCGGGCGCTGTTGAGCGTGACCGACAAGACCGGGCTGGTGGATCTTGCCCGGACACTGGCGGAGTTTGGCGTGGAGCTGGTCTCCACCGGCGGCACGGCGCGCACGCTGCGCGAGTCCGGCCTGGGCGTGCAGGACATCAGCGACCTGACCGGTTTTCCTGAGATGCTGGACGGCCGCGTCAAAACGCTGCACCCTCGCGTGCATGGCGGGCTGCTCTACATTCGCGGCAATGCCGAGCATGAATCCGCCGTTGCCGCCCACGGCATCCAGCCCATCGACATGGTGGTGGTGAATCTGTACGCGTTTGAAAAAACCGCGGCCCAGCCCGGCGTCGCGTTCGGCCATCTGATCGAGAACATCGACATTGGCGGCCCGTCGATGGTCCGCTCGGCCGCCAAGAATTTCGAAGACGTGGCCATTGTGACCCGCGTCGCCGACTATCCCGCGCTGATGCAGGAGCTGAAGTCCACGCGCGGCTGCCTGAGCCGCGAAACCCGCTGGCGGCTGGCCCGGCAGGCCTTTGCGCTCACAGCCGCCTACGACACGGCGATCGCCAACACTCTTGACCGGATCGGCGAAGCTCCCGCGCCCGAGTTGCCGGCCGCGCCCGACCCCACAGCCTTTCCTGCAACCCTGCGCATCAACTTCCCCCTCGCGCAGACGCTGCGCTACGGCGAAAATCCCCACCAGCGCGCCGCGCTCTACGCTGACGGCACGGGTTCGGGCATAGCCGGAGCATCGCAGATTCAAGGCAAGGAACTCAGCTTCAACAACCTGGTCGATCTCGACGCCTGCTGGGAGCTGACGCGCGAGTTTGACGAGCCGATGGTGGCCATCATCAAGCACACCAACCCCTGCGGCGCGGCCACCGGCGGAACCATCCTTGAGGCTTACCGCAAGGCGCTGGCCTGTGACCCGGTCTCGGCCTTCGGCGGCGTTATTGGCATCAATCGCCCCGTGGACGGCGAAGCCGCCGAGGAGATCGCCAAGCTCTTTGTCGAGGCCATCGCCGCGCCGGCCTTCACGCCCGAGGCCCGGGAGCGGCTTGCCGCCAAGAAAAATCTGCGCCTCGTCGAGGTCAACGCCGCGCCGCCGCGTCCGGTCGTCAAGCACGTCTCCGGCGGACTGCTGCTGCAGGACGCGGATACCGGCCGGGTGAACGAGTCTGAGCTGAAAGTCGTCACGTGGCGTCCGCCCACCACTGAGGAACTGCGCAGCCTGCTGTTTGCCTGGCGTGTATGCAAGCACGTCAAGTCCAACGCCATTGTCTATGCCCGCGACGGGCAGACCGTGGGCGTAGGCGCGGGCCAGATGAGCCGCGTGGATGCGGCCCGTTTCGGCGCGCAGAAGGCTGTGCTGCCGCTGCAAGGGACAGTCGCCGCTTCGGATGCATTCTTCCCGTTCCCGGACGGCCTTGAAGCTGTAGCCGCCGCTGGGGCAACCGCAATCATCCAGCCCGGGGGCTCGGTAAAAGATCAGGACGTGATCGCCGCCGCCGATAAGCTGGGCATCGCCATGGTCTTCACCGGGATGCGCCACTTCCGGCACTGAGGCTGAAGGGGCAAGGCCATAATGCAGAGCCTTTCGCCAGCTATCGTTGCGTCAGCGCCGCGCAGCGGTTTCGCGTGAGCGCAGACGGCATCTGGCAGCCGGAGTGACACATATCGTCCGGCAGCAGTCTCGAATCCGGCACGCGCCAATGCGTTGTCTCCTCGCTGGTTAACCCTAAATTGCGGCAATCTGCCGCGCCACCGCGACAAATCGCAGGTAAAATCGTCTTTAAAGTAGGTAGCCCGGGTTTTCGCTCGATCACGCTTCGCCGGCCCGAAAGGCATGGAATCCCCCAGGATGAAGAGAATCAATAACTTTTTGCCGCCGCTCTGGCTCTCATTTGCCGCCGCCGCTCTTTGTGTGGCGCCTGCTTCGCACGCACAGGCACAAGACGCTCCCGCGAAGGATGCCGCCAGCAGCACGGTTGTAACCGCCACGGTGAAACCCTCCGCGGGAAGCTCCGCAGACGTCGCGCCGCAACAGGCGGATCGAGCAAAGGCCTATTTTCATGCGGCCATGGCCGGGATTTATGAAGATCAGGCCATAAGCACCGGCCGGCCTGAGTACGTGAGCCACGCCATTGAAGAGCTGAAGGCCGCGCTCAATGCCGATCCCGGCTCCACCGAGTTGAACAACGCTCTCGCCGATCTCTACTTCCGCACCGGCCGGGTGCGCGAGGCTGAAGCCACGGCCCGCGGCCTGCTCAAGACTTCTCCTGATGACGTTGACGCGCACAAGATGCTGGGACGCCTCTATCTGCGCCAGTTGGGCGAAGCGCAAAACTCCGTCTCCTCCGCTTCGCCCAGCGGCAACGTGCTTGACCAGGCCATTGCAGAATTTGAAAGAGTCGTCGCCCTTGAGCCGAAGGACGTGGATGAGCGCATGGTGCTGGGGCAGCTTTACACGGTGAAGCACGAACCCAAGAAGGCTGAAGAGCAGTTCAAGATCGCGCAGGATCTGGAACCGGACTCTGAAGAAGTTATCCTCAATCTCGCCCGCCTCTATGCCGAGAGCGGGGATATTGAACACGCTGCCAAAGTCATTGAGGCAGTTCCTGTGGCTGACCGCACCAGCAAGATGGAATTTGCCCTTGGAGCGGCCTATGACCAGTTGAAGAGGCCCAAGGACGCCATTGCCGCCTACAAACGCGCAGCCGACAGCGAGCCGGGCGATGCGCATACGATGAACGCCCTTGCCCAGGCTCTGCTGAGCGATGGGCAGCTCGATGAAGCCCTCAAAGTGTACCGCGACCTTGCACAGGCAAATCCGGACGATGTGAATACACTGATCCGCATCAGTGAGATCCAACGCCGCCAGGGCAAGTATGAAGATGCGCTGACGACCATTCACAAGGCGGTTAAGAAGGATCCCGACTCGCTGGAAGCCGGCTACAATCTGGGCCTGCTGCTGGACGTGCTGGGCCGCTACGACGAAGCTGCCCAGACCTACGAGCACATGGTGGAACTGACCTCGCACGCCAACGGCGCTTATACCGCGGAGGAGAAGAACAATCGCGGGATTTTCCTTGAGCGGCTCGGCGCGGTCTACCACGAACAGAACAAGACCGATATGGCCATTGCCACCTACCAGAAGATGATTGACCTGGGCGGCGATCAGGCCCGGCGCGGCTATCAGGGGCAGGTGGACACCTACCGCGACGCCAAAATGTTCGACAAAGCCGTCGAGGTCTCTCGCAAAGCGGTCGCGGCCAACCCGAAGGACCGCGACCTGAAGTTGATGCTGGCCGGCGAACTGGCCGACCAGGGACATGCCGACGAGGGAATCGCCCTGGCAAAGAGCCTGCTTGATAACACCGACAAGGACCGACTTGTCTGGCTGACTCTGGCCCAGATGGACTCCCGCCTGCGACGCTGGAAAGATGCGGAAGAAGACTTGAACAAGGCGGAAGCCTTGACCACCAGCAAGAAGGAAGACCGCATCTATCTGCTCTTTCTCCGCGGCGCGCTGGCTGAGCGACAGAAACACTTCGAGCCCGCCGAGCAGTTCTTCCGTCAGGCACTGGATCTGGACCCCTCCAACGCCATGGTGCTCAACTACCTGGGCTTCATGCTGGCTGACAAAGGCACCAAGCTGCCCGAGGCGCTTAAGATGATTCGCAAGGCTGTGGAGCAAGATCCGATGAATGGCGCCTACCTTGATTCACTGGGGTGGGTCTACTTCAAGCTGGGCCAGTATGAACCGGCCGAGGAGAATCTGCGCCAGGCCGTCGAGCGCGACCAGACCGACCCCACTGTCCATGACCATCTGGGCGATCTTTATGAAAAGACCGGCCGCATCCGCCTGGCAGCCGCTCAGTGGGAGCTTTCACTCGCGGAATTCTCCAAATCCGCCGCAGCGGACGTGGAACCGTCTGAGGTGGCCAAGGTTCAGCACAAGCTTGAAAGCGCCCGGGTAAAACTGGCCAAGGAAGACAGCATTGCCGGGCCGGCAAAGCCGGAATAAGCCCGGCGGATCATCTGCATTGAACCGGAAATAACAACGGCGGCCAGCTCCATGAAGAGCGGCCGCCGTTGTTCTGTTACCACCCGGGGGAGGGCTGAAGAACTTGCAGACTCGCCTCAGGCAACTTCCACAAAGGGCTTGGACCCGCTGCCTGACAACGGGGACGTTTCCGAGAGCGGAGGCTTGCGCGGCGGCATGGAACGCTTGGCAAAGAACACTTCTTCCATAACGATGCGCGCATTGCCCTGCAGGTCAAGAAAACCCGCGCAGTTCTCCCGGCACAGCGCCTGGGCCTCGGCCGAAAGCTCGGGCGCAAACAGGATTGGCGTGGTATCACCCGCAACATGCCTTACATACTCGCCCAGCTTGCGCAGAGCCGACCTGACTGGCCGCAGGTCTCCACTGGACTTGACCTTGCAGACCAGCAGGCGGCTATGGCCGTATACGTCAACGTGAACAAGGATGTCGGTCTCGCCAGCCGAATCCGGCGACATGAGTTTGATGTCACGAAGTTTGATTGCGGACACCTGCTCGAGTAATTCCTTGAGCGCCTCGACGGCCATGATCTCCAGGGACCTCTTCATGTGAATCTCTCTTTCCTCGCCGGTTTCGACCGGTACAAACGGTAAGAAGCAAGCCTTCGCGGGAATCACGCCGTCGAGCGCCGCGAGTCAGAAAGGAAGCAGAAGGCGCATCGCTTCCTGAAGTCAACCACGGGCGTATTCCCGCGCGCCGAAGGAATGTGCCAATGTGCAAGGCAGAGAATCAATCACTGGGAGATACGCGCCATGCTGCAAATCTTCGTCGTCTACTGCCCGGCCTCACGCAGCGGAAATCGCTGCCGTACGAAGCCTCGTATGTCCACGCTCGGAGGCAGGCCGCAAACGGAAGGAGTTCTTGCCAGACGGAATCATCGCCAGAGGAATCGGCGTCCGGCCCGGCTTCGTGTGAAATACCTTGAAATCCAGCCACTCGCACAGCCTGGGATCGTTAATTTCGGCCTGGCCCTCCCAGAACTCAGGGGTCAAATCGCACTGAATATAAAGATGATCCAGTTGCAATTCGATGACATCGACATGCTTCGGAAAGTAGCGCCGCACGTTCTTTGCACCCACCTGCAGGCCGGTCACTTCGCGTCCCTTGCATTGCGTTCTTACCAACATCTCTTACCCCCGTACGGCGCCGGATACTCTTGGTCTAAAGAACCCACTTGAAGCTGCCTTTTGCTTGAAAAATAACTGACGCATCTCACGTGCGGTTTCGAACCTTAAGCACACTAACCTAGACCTAGTTATCCTGCGCCGGATCAGGTTGCATGTCAAGCATCGACATGAGAAATAACTGCTTGATTACAGGCATATTGCGCATAGATGACAGCGCCGTCATCTAACTGATTCAGGCGCTTCAAATCTATCCCAGCTGAGAACGATTTTCAATGCGGACATTTATAAGCTAACCGTATTTAGTAATCCAATTTACCTTGGCAGCGATCCTGGGATAACTCAATGCATCGCAGGCAAGATTTGCCCGTCCGGCTGGTTCCGGCCCTCTCCACGATATGAGACATGCGGTGCGGCGAAGCTGCGAGCTCGCCGCACCGGCAGAGAGACTACTGTCCTACTTGCTGCCCGCCTCTGCAGCCGTATAGAGTTCCACGTTGTCCTTGTCCACCAGCGTGGTGCCGGTATCCACAAAGACCGGATAGGGTGAGAAGAAATCGGCGCTGAAATCCCTGCCCAGCTGGGGCGGCGGCGCGTGGAAGATTTCATCCAGAGACTTCAATCCGAAGTAGCCCATTGTGTAGGGCTTCTGCGCGATCGTCGAATCGATGGTTCCAGCTTTGATCCCATCCAGCGTATCCTGGTTGGCATCCCAGGCAATCAGCACGCGATCAGTGACATTGGCCCGCTTGACCGCATCGGAGACGGGTTTGCCGCACGCCGACTCAACGCACACAAACGCATCGATTTTTTTCGGTCCGGTCAAGGCCAAAAGTTCCTGTGCTTTGTCGAACGCGGTACGTGCGTCGCTCCTGGTGTCCACCACGTCCACGATCTTGATGTCGGGCCGGGCGCTCAGAACATCCTTGAAGCCCTTGATACGCTCATCCGTGTTTGGCTGGCCCGCAAGCGTAAAAAAGACCACGTTGCCTTTGCCGCCCAGTTTCTCAACCAGTCGCCGTCCACCCAGGCGGCCGGCCTCCAGGTTGTTCGTCCCAATGAAATATAGCCTGCGGCTCCCGGCAGCGTCAGAATCCATGGTGAGGACCGGAATCCCAGCCTCCACGGCCGCATCAATCTCCGGCTGGAGGACGCCGACGTCGGTAACGGAAATCATAATGCCAGCCGGCTTGGAGGCCACCGCTTTTTGCAACTCCGCAAGCTCGGCCTGCGGATCGTAGTTGGCTGGCCCCACCGCCCTTGCTGTCACTTTGTATTTCGCAGCCGCCTTGTTGAATCCGCTCTCGGCAGTCTGCCAGTAGGGCAGCGATCTGTTCGCCGAAACCAGATAGTAGACCTCTTTGTTTGAGTGCCGGTTACATCCTGCAGTGAACGCAACCGTCAGCGCAAGCATGGCCAACGCAGTTTGCTTCAGTCTTGTCATGCTTTCCTCCCGGGTCCAGATGTGAAAAGCTTTTGGGGCGCGCCGGGGCGTTGGCCCAGGCTTGCGCCCCTTTGAAAAGTCGGGCTGGATGGTACTCCCGAATGACCGGGCTTGTCCAATGCTGGAGTTATCACCCACTTTGCGGGCCAACACCGCCAGGCAGAATGCGACGCAAGACACGCAGACAGCCCGGTTTGCGGTATAACCAGACAAAGCTCCAAGTGCGCATCGACGATGACTGAAGAAACCAAGCCGCCTGCCGTACTGCCCCCTGCAATCGCCGTGGACGGGGGCGGCGAACTGGCCCGGCGCGCGCACACTGAGCCGCCTCACCCTTACCGCACGCCCTTTGCCCGGGACACCGCACGCATTCTGCATGCGCGCGCCTTTCGCCGTCTGGCTGGCAAGACACAGGTTTTTGCCCGCCTGGCCAGCGATCCGCCAGGGGACCACTTCCGCAGCCGGCTCACCCACACGCTGGAAGTGGCGCAGATTTCCCGCACCCTGGCTCACGCTCTGGGGCTGAATGCAGAGTTGTCCGAGGCCCTGGCGCTGGCGCACGACATCGGCCATCCGCCCTTTGGCCATGCCGGCGAAAGAGCCCTCGATCGCGCCCTTGCGGCCCACGGGCTGGGCTTCGATCACAACCTGCACGCGCTGCGGATTGTCACATGGTTTGAGCAGCGGTATGCGGGCTTTCGCGGCCTGAATCTGACCCTCGCCGTGCGCGAGGGCATCGTCAAGCACTCCCGCGACTACTCCGCGACGGAACACCCGGAGTTGACCGAGTACTTCCTTGACCGGCTGCCCCCGCTGGAGGCACAGCTGATCGATCTGGCGGATGAGATTGCCTACCTGACAGCAGACCTGGACGACGGGCTGGACTCCGGGATCCTCTCGCTCGACCAGGTGCGAGAAGGCGTGCCCCTGTTCCGTCGCTTCCATGACGAAGTGTTGAGGCTGTATCCGGCCGCACCGCCCAAGCTGACCGTGAATGAGGCGCTCAGGCGCGTTCTGAATGCGCTCGTGACCGACCTGATGGATCAGGTGCGCGCCCGTGTGGCTGCTGCGGGCGTCGCCACCCTTGATGAAATTCGCCGGGCGCCGGAAAGGCTGGCTGCCCTGAGTTCGGCAATGGAGGCCGACCGCGCCGCAGCCAAGCGGTTTCTCTACGCCAACTTCTACAACTCTCCCGGCATGACCGAGGCTCACCAACACGCGGATGAGGTTGTCGAGGGACTATTTGCGATGC
>JAJXXG010000150.1 GCA_021781255.1 Acidobacteriota bacterium | reverse complement strand
TCATTGCGTGAGGGAGAGTTCTCCAGCCGCCCGCAAGAGACAAAAACGCGGCGAAGCTCTGTGCTCTCGGCGGTGTCCTATGTCCCCGCCCGTGTGTAGGACGCGAACCCGGCTCTGGCCATGCCCTGCTGCGCTTCGGGGTTCTTCATGAATGTCTTCCAAACAAATTCCGTCCGCAGGTTTTCGGCCATCAGCATGATGATGCCAACGTCGATTCCGATGACGTCGGTGTCGTACCACCCGGTGAGGGGATTGAAGGCGTCCACAAAGCCGTAACGGGACCAGGCATTCGGATAGCGATCGTGAATGGTTCGGACAACCTGCAAACTCGAGGCAGGTTGGAAGGGGAGCGAGCCGCCCGCCGCGCATGGCACGACGGTGCCGTCTATGGGCCCGTTTGCGGGCGGACCGCCCCAGGCGACGTAGCCGTGCGCGGAATCGGATGCGGTAATGCCCCAAAGGTCGTTGCTGTAGTCGGAAAACTGCGCGTGCAGGCCCACGCAGAAACGGCGGTGCACCTCGGTAGCGATGGCCGAGTTGAGGAAGTAGTCCGCGAAGCGGTCGCGCTTCAAACGAAAATCGAACCAGGCCTGCGAGTACTGGTGCACGAACAACGGAGCAAACGATCCGATGTAACGCAATCCTTCATATTCGAAAATGGTGCGCTTCCATGCCAGCCACGCATCTTTGGGCAGCGGATGGGAGGGAGAACCCATGCCCAGCAGATATATCATCATCAGCTCGCTGTAGTACTCCCAGCGCGACGGGATAAAGCCCAGCTCCGGCGTCCAGCCGTGCGAGAGCAGACTGGTGTCCTCGGAAAGCCAGGTCCAATCCACGCGATCGAAGATGGCGTGTGCGAGCTGCCGGATGTTCCTGTCGGCAAAGTGCTGCTTGCAGGTGAGCACGCCGCACAGCAGAATCGCCGTATCGACAGAAGAGACCTCGGAGTCCCACAGTCTTTCACCGGTATTGATATTGGCGAAGTGGAAGAAAAAGCCGCGATGCGTGGGTAGCTTGTGCCAAAGGAAAGAGAGAGTGCGAACCACCCGCAGCCGGGCATCCGCATGGTCGATGAATCCGCGCTGCTCGGCGATGCAGATGGCTGTGAGTCCGAAACCGGTCGAGGCGATGCTGGCTCCCAGGCTCTCGTCCTTTGTGCGGACGTTGCAGCGATCTTTGATCAAGCCGGTTTCCGGGTTACCCTGCTCCCAGAAGAACAGGAAACATGCACGCTCCAGGTCGTCGAGGAGCTTGTCGTCGTCCGGAGAAAGTGAGATCGGCGCGTACGGGGATTGCGCCAGTTCCTGAGGGTTCTCGTGCAGCAGTTCGCGCGTGGCGGATTCGATGAGCGCGCTGGCGCGTGTGAGCGGAGTGCCGAGAGAGAGGTACGTGAGCTGGCGCAGGATGCTGCGCCGCGACGTGATTGGTCCAACGTGACGTAAGATCGATGGTCCCATGCGTTCGCCTTAATTTAGATGCATGATTCCTGCTGCCGGTTAGCGGAAGGGATGGAAAAACCCCGGAAAACGTGAGTCAAAATCGCGAAAATGTGCGTTAAAGTGGAGGAGGGCTGCAGACAATCATGACTCGCAGAAAGACAGCTTTTTCGATCGTCGCTGCCGTCGCCATCGCAGCCATTATCCTCCTCGTGCACGGCCGGCACAACTGGACGCCGCAGTGGTCGGTGCTGCAGGGCGCCGTCGTGCGCCGCAGCCTGGATGTGCGCAAGGAGCAACCCATTGGCGGCGTCTCGATCCTGGCGAACTACGGAACTTCGACTCTGAGAACGCAATCCGATCCCTCGGGCTATTTCCGCATCGCAATTCCCGTGAGGGTCCTGCCGGGCCACATCGTCATGCTCAAGTTCGAACATGACGGCTACAAGCCCCTCGAGATGCCGGTAATGATCCGCTTCCGAAATTCGCTGCGCGAGCTTCTTGTGGCAGAGCTGACGCCGACTGCAGCGGAGACAGACGTGGAAGTGTCTACTCCTGGAAAGGCCGTAGCCAACGTCCGGGTGCGCTACACGGTGAACACCGAGACCGCGCAGAATATCGGAAGCGAGGCCAAGACCTTCGAGGTCAAGAATCAGGGAAACATCCCGTGCCGCCATCAAGGTCCGTGCTCGCCGGACGGACGCTGGAAGGCAGCCATGGGTTCCATCCAGCTCGACGCCGGCGACGGCAACGAGTTTCGTGACGCGCGCGCCTCGTGTATGGCGGGGCCCTGCCCCTTCACGCGGATCGACACCAGCGGATTTGCGCAGGGGGGGCGTATCATCACCGCTACCGCATTCGACTGGTCGGAGACCGCCACATTCTTGCTGCAAGCCGAGGTGTTTCACACCAGCATTATTCCCGAAGTACGCATCGCGTATCCCGTGGTCTTTGGGCGAGGCTTTAACTTCACGGTGCCGCCGACGGCGGAAGGCACAAGCCTGGTCGCCGATCTCGATGGTACCGAGATTGTCTTTCCGCTGGGGCCCGATCTCGAACTGAGCTGGGCAAGTTGCCAGGTGAGAAGGGGAGCGGCCGCCATCAATAATATCTATCAATGCGAATTGAAGCCGGGGTACAGATTTTGAGCAGTTGCCGCATGCTTTGCGAAAGCAATACGAGAATCTCCGCACGCTGATCGCAGTCGCCGTCCGCCTCCTGTGCTTTGTAACAAGGGCACGGCTTGAGGACCCCGCGCAGTGCGCGGGTCGTGGGCCGAATCGAGCGACGGAAAAGGCTTCCGGCTTCAGCCACTGCTGGAGTTGCCCTCAAGCAACCATACGGAAAATGAACGAAGGCAAGGCGCAACTCCAGGGACTGTCGAACTTCGACCACCACCCAGGGAACGCCAGGGATCTCCCTTAGCCTTTAGCCCTAAGACTCTGCGCTCCGTGCCTGATCTAGCGCCTTCCCTAAAAGTGCCGGACGTGAGGGGTCACGGGCTCTTCGGGGTGGCGGTTGTCCTGCTCGAGCGAGCGGCTCACGACCTCTTTCGAGCCTAGCCCTATGGCCAGCGCCAGAGCGAGAACGATTCCCCCGAAGAGAATGCCGAAAGCGAGATCGACGATCGCGCCGCCGATTCCCATATGGTCGAGGGCCATGGCAAGAGCTACAACTTGCACCAGCCACTTGATCCCCTGGCTCAACAGCCGCGCGTATTGCAGATTCATGTTGACGGCGCCGATGAGAACGGAGCGCGCGAGGAACCGCGAGACGAAGGTTCCCACCAGCAGGATGAGGATAGCGCTGACGCCGTGCGTGAGATAGGGATAAAGCACCGCGGCAAAGTGCGACGACGGGCTGTAGGCGGCGTCGAAGGATGCGATGCCCAGCACCAGGCCGAGAAAAATGCCAACCCAGAAAACTGCGCGCGACAGCGTGAGCGTGAGGCTCTGCGCCGGGGACCACCAGTCGAGCAAAAATGCCGACCGGTTCACCCTCATGCGCTCGTCAAAGCCGATCGCGGTGAGCAGCCTGCGCAGGAGCCATGCGCAGAAGAGCCCGAAGAGCCCGCATATTGCGATCGCCAGCAACAACGACAGCAGCGCCGGCAGCAGCGTTGCAACCTCGGTGAGCACACGCAGCAGCGAGGCGCGCAGTGCGTTTTCGACTTGTTGCCACATACGATTTCTCCTCTCGCCTGCCAGACCTCTGGCTATGGATTGAAGTTATCGGGCCAGCGCCAACGGGCAAGGAGGTAAGGCTTATCGGACTCGAAGACCTGGGCGAGCGCTTCAATTCTCTGCTCGTTGCCGAGGTAACCCTCCGCGCCCAAGGCCAACAGATGAGATGCCGTCCAGGCGAAGTAGAGCGGCATCAGCGCACCAACCAGATGGTTCCTGTTGACCGCGCGCTCGCGAAAAGCCACGAGAAAATCGTACACGATCCTTACCCACAGGGCGTTTGGCATCGAGAATTTAGTGTCCGGCGGCGTAGCAGCCAGCCGCGTGACCGAGAGCAGCGTCCGCGGCGTCATGGCCTGCGACCAGATCTCCTGCAGGTTTTTGGCAGCCAGCCGAAACGACTCCAGCATGTGCGCGACGTCTGCTTGCCCGGCTTGGCCGTTGCTATCGCGCTCGACCTGGGCCGCGCCTCTGATGCGGCGAGCCTGTAGGAACTGGCGAGGGGTTTGCCACTCCAGGGCGCTGGTTTCGATTTCGCTGAAAAGCGCACTGACGACTCGAGTAAACAGCATGCCGATGTCGCCGATTTCAAAGTGAGCGGCCCGTTCGCGGCACATGGGAGCTTCGGCGACGGAGAAGCTCATGCGCCGGGCTTGCGCCACCGGCCACACGATCGCGTCTTTTTCGGGCAACGCGGCGGCGCGGCGTTCGAGCTCGAGCGCGAGGGCGAATTTCGCGGAGAAGCTGAGGTCGCCGCCCAACGGGAATCGGACCGACGTGCGGTAGAGCACCCGCGTGAGCGGATAGAGAATGGCGCTGTTCATCAGCCCCTCGTGCGCATCGAGCAGATAGTGCGGCATCACCAGGTCCACGGGCTCATGCAGGATCAGCCGCGCCAGCAGCGGCAGTGCCTGAGGATCGAGCGCGCCCACGGCGTGGCTGAGGAGAATGGCTGCACGGGCGCGATGCTCGTCGAGCAGACGGACAGCGTCTAGATACGTGTGTGTGGTGTGCGGCCACTGGCGCGCAAGAACCACGGGGGATGGCGAGAACGGCAATAGCCGAAGCCATGGCGCGCCTCCCACGGATTGAGGATAGTTGTTTTGCGTTCCGACCGATGCGCCGTTCTCCTGCGCCGGAAATGCCACCAGGGTGCGTGGCGGCGAAGCGATGGCGCCGAAGCGGCCTACGATTCCCGCGATGGTTTTGTCGAGTTCTTCGCGGTTGGCCGGGGCGGTGAGGACAAGAAGGTCCAGCGCGCGATCCTCCACCTCAACCACGGCATCGGTGTCAACCGCGGTTTGCGTCTGCGCCGAGGAGATCGCATCCGCGGAAAGAGTTTCAAAGGCAGGCGAGTGATTTTCGCGCAGCGGTTCTTCCGCGGCCGCGGCGTGTTGTCCGGTCTCGGTGAGCAGCCACTCGTCCGCGGGGCCGATGTCGAACTCCGGAGGCTGGTCGGCGCTTGTGGAAGCGACCTGGAGCTCGAACCAGAGAAACGCGTAGGGCGAGAGAGTAAGAACGTAGGGCTCGCGTCCGATTTTCGGAAAAGGCACATAGCCGAGAATTTCTACAGGCGTGCGACCCTCGTATTCGTCCAGGCCGAGAAGCACGGGCTGGGCCGAGCGCGAGATGTTGGCCACGCAAAGCACCGTCTGATCCTGAAACTGGCGAAGATAGGCGAGCACTCTGCGGTTGGCGCTGGGCAGAATGCGGAACGTGCCCCGCCCGAAGACGCGGAATAGTTTGCGCAGCCCGATCATCTTGCGCATCCATTGCAGCAGCGACGCGGGATTTTCGCTCTGCTCTTTGACGTTGACGGCCAGATAGCCGTAGACGGGGTCGTCGATGACGGGGCTGTAGAGCCGCTCGGGATCGGCTTTCGAAAAGCCCGCGTTCAGCGTGCTGTTCCACTGCATGGGCGTGCGCACCCCGTTGCGGTCGCCCAGCTGGAGGTTATCGCCCATACCGATCTCATCGCCGTAGTAGAGGATGGGCGTGCCGGGAAACGAGAAAAGCAGGCTGTTGAGCAGCTCGATGCGCAGGCGATTGTTTTCCAGCAGCGGCGCCAGCCGCCGCCGAATGCCGAGGTTCAGGCGCATGCGCGGATCGGCGCTGTAGGCCAGATACATGTAATCGCGCTCGTCCTGCGTCACCATTTCCAAAGTGAGTTCGTCGTGATTGCGCAGGAACAGGCCCCACTGGCAGTTCGGCGGGATGTCGGGGGTCTGCGCCATGATCTCGGTGATCGGCAGCGAATCCTCTTGGCGCAGCGCGACGTAGATGCGCGGCATCAGCGGAAAGTGGAAGGCCATCTGGCATTCGTCACCCTCGCCGAAGTACGGCCGCACGTCGCTGGGCCATTGATTGGCTTCGGCGAGCAGAAAGCGGTTGGCGTATCCCGCGTCTACAGCGGCGCGCAGCTTTTTGACAATGGCGTGTGTCTCGGCCAGGTTCTGGCAGCTTGTGCCGTCTCGCTCGACGAGATAAGGAATGGCGTCCAGGCGCAGGGCGTCCACACCCATGTCCAGCCAGAAGCGCATGGCGTCGAGCATCTCTTCGAGCACGCTTGGATTGTCGAAGTTCAGATCGGGCTGATGCGAGAAGAAGCGATGCCAATAATACGCCTTGGCGACAGGATCCCATGTCCAATTCGAGGTCTCGGTGTCGGAAAAGATGATGCCGACGCCGGGGAACTTCGCGGCGGAATCGCTCCACACGTAGAAGTCGCGTTCAGGCGAGCCGGGCGGGGCGCGGCGCGCGCGCTCGAACCATGGGTGCTGATCGGAGGTGTGATTGATGACGAACTCGATCAACACCTGCATGCTGCGGGCATGCGCTGCGTCAAGAAACCGGCGAAAATCATCGAGCGTGCCGTAGTTCGGATGAACACTGGTATAATCGGAGATATCGTAGCCGTCGTCCCGCAGCGGGGAAGGAAAGAACGGCAAGAGCCATAGACAGGTGACGCCAAGACCCTGAAGGTAGTCGAGTTTGCCGAAGAGACCGGCAAAATCGCCCACGCCGTCGTTGTTGCCATCGGCGAAGGCGCGCACGTGCAACTCGTAAATAACAGCGTCCTTGTACCAAAGAGGATCGGATGAGCTGCCTGGTTTCTTCACACTGCGGCCTCGTTCCGGATTGTATACGCTTCGATGCCCGCCGCAGCGAGGCAGTTGTCCCTGTGACGGTCGCCTATAGCCGGTTCAAATCATGCGCTGAAACAAGACACTGTCGTGGCGTACGTGGACCGCGCGGATTGCATCCAACACAAGAGACGCGGATTGGCTTAGAGACCATTTCACTCGTATTTTCCGATTCATCGATGTGCTGCCGGAAGGGCGCCGAATGCACCCGGCACACGGGCCGCTGACCAGGGACTTTCGAGGAGCTTCCGCAGACGCGGATTATGCGACTTTTGAGTTGGCGATTGATCGTTGCGTTGGCGATCGGAGTGACGCTGGTTTCGCTGGCGTCATCCTGGTATGAGAATCGAGCCCAGAAAGACGCGCTGCGCAGCGATCTCGAGCGGAAAGCCGGCACTCTAGGCGAAAGCCTTGCCGGCATGGCGGAGCTCTATCTCGAGACGGGAGATCGCGCCGGACTCGAACAGTTGGTGATGCGCTTCAGCAACCGCGATCACCTCGTGGGCGTCGGCGTGTACGCGGCCGACGGTTCGGTCCTGACGGTTGCGCCGGCTCTCGCAACGCTGCACGGAGCGCAAAAGGTTCTCAAAGATGCGCTTGAGCACGATCGCAGCGAAAGCGCCTACACCCGCACCTTGTTCAGGCAGAATTACCTTTTAGCCGTTCCGCTGCACGGCTTTGGCGGCCGGGTTACGGGGTGCATTCTCGTTGCCAACGACAGCTCCTACATTCGCGCGCAGATCTTTCGCAGTTGGAGTTCCGCGTTCGAACGGATTGTCCTGCAGGTCCTGGTTATCATCGCCCTCACGGTGCTGGTGGTGCGATGGAGCCTCAACAGGCCCATCGCGCGGCTGGCGGAATGGTTGAAGGGCGTCAGAGCCGGTAAACACGCGCCGCCCCCCTCTACCAACGGAATCGAATTCCTCCTTCCCCTCACCCGCGAGGTTGTGCCACTGGCCAGGAGCATCGAACGTGCGCGCGAAGCCGCGGAATCCGAGGCGCGGCTGCGCAACGCGAAGGACTTGGAATGGACAGCGCAGCGGCTCGGCGCCTACGTGCGCGACAAACTCGCTGACAGCAAGCTGTACGTGGTGTCGAATCGCGAGCCCTACGTGCACACGCGCCAAGGCGATCGCATCCAGGCTTCGGCTCCGGCCAGCGGGCTGGTGGCTGCTCTCGAACCGGTGCTCTGCGCCTGCGATGGGACCTGGATCGCCCATGGCAGCGGAGATGCCGATGCCGAAACCGTGGACGCCCACGACAGGTTGCGCGTGCCTCCCGGAGAGTTGCGCTACACGCTGCGCCGCGTCTGGCTCAGCAAGGAAGAGGAAGACGGCTATTATTACGGCTTCGCGAACGAAGGCATTTGGCCTCTTTGCCACAATGCCCACGCCCGCCCCACGTTCCGCGCGGCCGACTGGGAACAGTATCAGCGCGCGAATCGAAGGTTCACCGACGTCCTGGTCGACGAGGTTGGCGGCGACGAGCAGCCCGTCGTGCTCATTCAGGATTACCATTTTGCCCTGCTGCCGCGCCTGGTCAAGGAGCGCCTGCCCCACGCCCGCGTGGCCATCTTCTGGCACATCCCGTGGCCGAATCCGGAATCCTTCGAGATCTGCCCCTGGCAGGCCCAACTGCTCGATGGGCTGCTGGGAGCGGACCTGATCGGCTTCCACGTGCGCGCGCACTGCAATAACTTCTTGAACACCGTGGACCATGCTCTCGAAGCCCGCATTGACTGGGAGCACTTTACGGTCACGCGCAATGAGTACCAGTCGCACGTCCTGCCGTTTCCCATCAGCGTCCCGATGAACGGCAACGCCGCCCCGCCGGATGAGCCGAGCGTGGAGGAGGAGCGGGCCGCGGTTCTCGAAGAGCTGGATCTGGAGACGTATTGGATCGCGGCAGGCGTGGATCGCGCCGATTATACGAAGGGCATCGTCGAGCGCTTCCTGGCCGTCGAGTCGTTCCTCGACAGGTACCCCGAGCAGCAGGGCAAGTTCAGTTTCATTGAGCTGGCGGCGCCCTCGCGCACTCATATCAAGCGCTACGCAGATTTTCAGGCCGAGATCGAATCCGAGGCTGCTCGGATTAATGCCCGATTCGCGCGCGGCCGCTGGAGGCCCATCGTTCTCTTGCTGCGCCAGCATAGCCGCGATGAGGTGCAGCGCTTTTACCGTATTGTGCATCTCCTCATCGTTACGTCGCTGCACGACGGGATGAATCTGGTGGCCAAAGAGTACGTGGCGGCCCAGAAGGACGAGCAGGGAGTACTGATCCTGAGCCGCTTTACCGGGGCCGCGCGCGAACTGCGCGACGCCATCATCGTAAATCCCTATGACGTTGTGGCCACCGGAGAGTCTATCGCTCAGGCGCTGAAGATGGATGCCGGCGAGAGGATGGAACGCATGCGCCGTATGAGGCAGATCGTTAAAGAACACAATATTTATTGGTGGGCCAGCAACCTGATCGGCGCGCTTTGCGATCTGCGGGTTGAGCCTGCGGAGAACACGAGCCTGTCCGAACGAAGCCCCGTGGAGGTATAGCATGGCGTTGGCAATGCCCGTCTCCGCAGTGATCTCGGACTTTCTGGAACGACTCAAAAAAGCGTCCTCCGCGGTGCTGCTGCTCGATTACGACGGGACCATCGCCCCCTTCCACGTGGACCGGTTCCGCGCCCGCCCCTACGCCGGCGTGCTGTCCCTGCTCGATAAAATCGCCGATTCCGGCAAAACACGCGTGGCCGTCATCAGCGGCCGTCAGTTTCCTGAGTTGAAGGCGCTGCTGGAGCCGTTCGACAACGTCGAGATGTGGGGCCTGCACGGCATGGAGCGCCTGCGGCTCAATGGGAGCTACAGCGAGATGCACATCGCGCGAGATTGCGTCGATCTACTCGCCGATGCCAAGAAACGAATCGTTCAAGCTGGGCTGCGCGGGCTCGCCGGGTCAGCTCGCGAGAGCTGATTTTCCCCTGGCGCGCAAGAAGGCGATCCGCGACTGGCGCCGATGCAGCTAGATAGAGATCCCGGACGTGAGTGAGGCTACAGCCGAGTTCCCTGGCCAGAGCGCGGCTGTTCCCGGCGGCAGTCTGTAGCGATTCTGAACCTTGTGTTCCGTGAGATGAGCGAGGCGCTGAAGCGAGGCGAGGAGGTGGAGTTTCCATTTGGAAAGCTGCGGCGGGTGCGCACCCGCCTCGTCAACGAGTACTGGGTGAGAGATCGCCGAGGGTATACGGTGGTTTTTGAGCTGGACGAATTTGGAGAGTACCCGTTAAGTCCTTCCGTGCTTCGGGAACTGAGCCTGGAAAGGCTACGAAACGCGATCAGAGAGAAGCTGCCCCGGGTCCGGAAAAGTGGTAAATAAGTCGCAGGTTCAGGGGAAAAGCGTGGGAATTGCTAGAGAGATTAATTGGTAAATAAGTGCCGAAAATTGTGTCATAAGTCATTGTGCTCTGGTGGAATGTTGCTCATTCCGCTATTTCGACTACGTTTTTCCAACCGTACTTTTACAGGCGGCCCCGAGCCGCCCAGTCGAAAGTAACCAGGACCGATTACCGACGGAGAAGAGCCGCGGCTAGACAGATGCAGTCGAGGGATAAACAATCATTCCCCTGACGTCGCCCCGTGTGTATCCCCCAGCTAAAACCAGCCCTCATCGAAAATCATTCTGAGCCTGACTCCATGTCCAGAAGCTGCCGGGCACAGAGTGCAGACTCGATGGATACACGGACGGGGATCGAGAGAGCCCCGGGGCGGCGAAGGAACCACGCCCGGCGGCGGGGTTCCGGGGTCCTCCCCCCGCACGCGCGAAAAATATGTGGGCGGCGCGAGGGAGGGACCTGGTCAGATCCGCCATGCTGCCACCCACCGACGAGAGGTGGAAAGTCCTGCCCGGGTATTCTTTCAGCTCGACGCTCAAACCCTTGACAGACTTGACCGTTCCCTCGACGGTATCGACCGGCGCGTTGAAGTGGCGCTGGGCTACCTGAAGTGTCGACTCCATGGTCTGTCTAACCTGCTCTGCAATACGGCCGTATTCGGCTTCGAGATCGGGGTTGTTCTTGGCATCAATGCGCACCCGTGCCGCGATCTTCTGGTACTCGCGCGAGTAAGGCGCCACGTCGCCGAGGATGCGCAGCTTGGCGATGTCGGGGTAGTCTTCGGGCTTGACGCCTTCGAGTTCCGGATGGATGGCCTCGTAGCCGGCGCCC
>JAJXXG010000670.1 GCA_021781255.1 Acidobacteriota bacterium | reverse complement strand
GGGCGTATCGGCCAGCACCTTGGCCGCCAGCTCCGCTCCATGCTGTCTGTCCACAAACAACGTCTGCCCCAGAAATCGCACCATCTCTGCCCTGCGTCTACTGATCTCGTCCGGCGCCAGCGGATCGAACGGCAACACCAGACGCAACATCGACGAACTCATAAAATAGAAAATGTTCGCTCCCAGCGTCGCCAGCACCACCTGCAGCCAATCCGTCTCGATCAGCTCGCCCTTCGTCATCCCGTCGCCTATCGACGACGCAAACATCTTCATGCTCGGCGCAAACACCCGCTCCACCAGAAGCGGCATCTCACCTGCCTCGCCCTTGTGCTGCCGCATCATCTCCTGCTGCATCACGCGCTGAAACACCGTTTGCGTCAGAATGCGGTCAAAATGGTCCAGCACCAGCCGCAGCAGCCGTTCGCCTTCGCTCTCCTCGCGCAGAAACACGGCCATCGCCCTGTCTCGCACCTGCGCCGACGCCAGCTCCAGTGCGGCCCGGTAGAGCTTCTCCTTGCTGTCAAAGTAGTAGTACAGCAGCGCCTTGTTCACTCCCGCTGCGGCGGCGATCTGCTCGGTGCGCGCCCCGGCCAGACCCTTATCGGCAAACTCGGTCATTGCCGCCTCTAGAATCCGGCTGCGGGTCTCGGCCGAACGGTCGGCCTGGCTCTCGGTTGTAGTGCGTGCGCTCATATTTAACTAACTGGTTAGTAAATTAACGCAGAATCCACTACCTTAGCAAGCCATTTTTTGCCTCTAGACTTCATATTCTTCGTATCTTGTTCATTTTATGTATAGTTATACGATTGAACGCCTCGCATCGAGCAGCCGCTGGCCGGCTGAAGCAGCTACCTCGCAGCCCCGTTCCTCTGCCATATCTGCCGGCGGCTGATGAAATCACCGTGCCGAATGCGGTCGTCCAGGTGAACCCGGCTTGCTTAAATACCCAGGCGGCTGGCGGGCAGCATCTTCCGCCACGGAATCCTGAAAGCGGTCCCTGGGCGAGGCGCGAAGTGGACAAGCAGCAACAATGGCCGCCCGCGAAGGGGACAGACAAAAACCTTCGGCAGCGGAGGCGTCTGCTGACAACACAGGCAAAGTCATCAAGGGCAGCGGCCTCACTGCTGGTTGCCGTCGAGCTGAATTGCCAGCCTCACGGCACGCGCGCCTGTACACTTGCCGCCGCTTGCGCCGATCTGCAAAACTGACCACTGAGCATGGTTCTTCACTTCCTCATTCAAGGCCGCGTGCAGGGCGTCGGCTTCCGCTGGTTTGTGGAGCGCCAGGCCAGCCAACTGGGACTGCGCGGCTGGGTGCGCAACACCGGGGAGGGCCACGTGGAAGTGCTGGCCTCGGGGCGGCCATCCGATCTGGACGAGTTGCGTTCAATCCTGCATCGCGGCTCGCGCGGCAGCCGCGTGGATCGCATCCTCGAGCGCGCGCTCGAAGACCGCGAGGCCGAAGGGCTCTCGTCGTTTCACATCGACGGCGCCTGGTGAAAATCTACCGCCGCGGTCCGCTTTCATCGGGCCCTTATCGGCCTCCCAAGACTGCGCCTGCTCAGCCCCCTGCACCACTGCGTTAAACTGACACCTGAAACCTCACACCCGTGACCGAGGAGCAAGCCGCCGTCATGCCGGAAACACGCCAGTCCGTCAACGTAGAGGATCTCAAGAAACTGGTCCGCACCGTGCCCGATTTTCCCAAGCCGGGCATTCTCTTTTACGACATCACTACGCTGCTCAAAGACAAGACAGGCTTCGCGCAGATGATTGACGCGCTGGCCGCTCATTACATCGAGCGCAAGATCGACCTGGTGCTGGGCATTGAAGCGCGCGGCTTCATCTTCGGCCCCGCGCTGGCCTACCGCCTGAATGCCGGATTCGTCCCCGTGCGCAAGCCAAGAAAATTGCCCGCGCAGGTGGCGCGCGTCTCCTACGATCTGGAGTACGGAACCGACACCCTGGAGATTCACCTGGACGCCATCGCGCCCGGCCAGAGCGTGGTGCTGGTCGACGATCTGCTGGCCACCGGCGGCACCATGGAGGCCACCGTCAAGCTCGTCAAGCAGCTGGGCGGCAGGATTGCCGGCCTCGCCTTCGCCGTGGAACTGGACTTCCTGAAGGGCCGCGACCGCTTCGAGGACTACGACGTCTTCAGCCTGCTGCACTATGACGAATAGCCGCAGGGGGCGGTTGCCCGGCCGCCCGCACGGCATCGGCGAAACTTCTACGCTTCTTCCTCGGTCTGTTCCGCCGCTTCCGCATCGCCGGCTCCTGCCGCGTTCTCCTGCTGAATCATCAACGTGTCGGCAAAGCGGTAGCCCACATAAACGTCCGTGAGCAAATAGACCGGATGCGAAGGGTCGTCCTCGATCTTCTTGCGCAACTGCCGCACGAAGGTGCGAAGGTACTCGACCTCCTCGCGGCACTCGGCGCCCCACACCGCCGTCAGCAGCTTGGCATAGGTCACCACGCGGCCGGCGCGGGTCATCAGGCAGTATAGAATGTCAAACTCCTTGCGCGTGAGCCTCACCATCTCGCCGCGCCGGGTTACGAGCCGCTTCACGGGGTCAAGACGGATCTCTCCAATCTCAATCGGCGCGTCCTCGGGCCTGGCTGGAGCGCGCACGCGCCGCACTGCGCTGCGGATGCGGGCAATCAGCTCGCGTGTCGAGAAGGGCTTGGTGACGTAGTCGTC
>JAJXXG010000463.1 GCA_021781255.1 Acidobacteriota bacterium | reverse complement strand
GGAAATGTGGTCCGGCACACTGGGATGTCCAATGGCGCCGAGCAGGATGGCGTCAAAAGGACGCAGTTGCTCAAGCCCGTCCGGCGGCATCATGCGCCCCGTCCGCAGATAATATTCGCAGCCCCACTCAAAGGATTCGAATGCAAGCGTGAAGCCGCTGCCCGCGGCCTCCAGCACTCGGACAGCCTGCGGCACAACCTCCTTGCCAATGCCGTCGCCGGGAAGAAGCGCAATGCGATAGTTTTTTGCCATGCGCTTGATTTTACACGGAAATTCGAGGCAGAGCGGCCGGCAAATGGCTCGATCCGCGGGTCATGAGGCACCCAATTTGCGCTGGAACCGTGCTATCCTTAGAGGGTTGCGTTGGCGGGAAGGACCCACAGTGCGGCGCCGCACTTCAGTGGCCGCGCGATGCAGGCGCTAACGTATCGTTTGAACAGCAGGCCCGTAGCTCAGTCTGGTTAGAGCGCTACCTTGACACTTCCCTAAGACATTTTTGCGATCGTGTGCGACAGAGCAATATCAGCCGCTATTCATGCACCTTCAGCGAATGTCCATTGCCTTTTAAATGGTGACCAATTGCGATGGTTTTTGATTGAGGGTCACACCAAAATCCACACCAAATTCCCTGTGCTGTTCTTGGTTCAAGCGAGCCCGTGCCTGAAACGATCCCTGCAGTAACTGCAGGGCTTTTAGGCCGACCCGGATTGCAACGCCCATGAGGCGCACAAGCCACCATCAAGCAGTGCGGATAATCCCAGGCTGTTGGTGGTTTGACAACGTTAGGCGCACTCGACCCGATGGGATTCGGCGGAATTGGTCGTGCGGCGGCAATGCTGATTCGGCCCAGTGCACCGAGTTGAACCGCCGGCATCTTCGTCCGTCGTCCTGCAACGTAGCAGGCAAGGCTCATCAATGGAATGAAATTAGGTATCCGGAATCTGGACACGACCTCATAACTGGGTATCCATTTTATGGATACAACCTTAATATGTATCCAGAATGTGGATAACCACTTCCCAAGATGCCTTCCACTCCCCTCAATTCAAGGCCGTGCAGATTGTAGATAGAGGGGGCCAGATTATGGATAGGGGGTGAGTTGCTGGGCACGTATTCCGACCAAGCACGGCCTACCACAAACCTCTTTCCTTTGCACACCGACTCTTAACGCTTGAGATTTTCAAAGGCTCTGATCTGCCCGAGTTTTTGTACCACTCCGAGTGAGAGAGTTTACATCACGGCTCCTGGCTGTGAAACGGGTCTTGGTGTGACCAGAGGGCTATAGGCCGCCGGTACCGGCGGCCTATAGCCGAGCGCCGAGTGGGGGCGTCGCGTGTTGTACAACTGGGGGCTTTAAGACCCATAAAACCGAGACTCGAGAAGTGCGATATCACTGGCACCCGTGGCAGGGCCGGCAGGTCGCCTTGCGGGGCGTTCGCATACGTAATGGGCTGAAGGTCCTTTCCTGCACGCTGGATGATGATCGCGGGTTCCCAGTGCTGGAGATTCCCGAGTGGATGTTCGATGCGGTCGTTTGTGACCGGCTCGAACGAGCCGAAGCGGCCAGGGTGAACACCGGAGCGCTTCGTGGGTTGCAGGTTCTGCTGGATTCAATTAAGCCGACAGCAAAGGAGGTTGTGTTAGAAGATCAGCACCATTCCAGGGTTCAGAGAGGTGCTGATGCGAAGAAGATCGAAGTCCAGTCAGTTGGAACTGTTCCGGGAGGTTCGGCGGAGCCCGGAGGTACCTCGCGAAGTCCATCGGAAGATGATTCGTCTATTGGCGCGCCTGCTGCGCGAGCACATGGCCAGAAAGGGCGGTCGCCATTACAGGCTGGAGGCGAATCATGAGTGAAAAGATCCGAGCCCAACATCTGGAGCGAAAAGCGATTCTTTACGTTCGACAGTCCTCCGCTTACCAGGTCCTGCACAATCTGGAAAGTCAGAAGCTGCAGTACGCCATGGAAGAACGGCTGCGGCAACTGGGCTGGCATGAGATTGAGGTGGTGGACGAGGATCTGGGCCGCTCGGCCGCCGGCACCGTGGCGCGGAGCGGCTTTGAGCGCATGGTGGCCGAAGTTTGCCTCGGCAAAGTGGGCGCGGTCGCTGCCCGCGAGGTCTCCCGCTTTGCCCGTAACAGCCGGGAGTGGCAACAACTGATGGAGGTCTGCCGGGTGGTTGACACGGTTCTCATCGACCAGGAAACGGTGTATGCTCCACGACTAAGCAATGATCGTCTGCTGTTGGGTCTGAAGGGAAGTCTGAACGAATATGAGCTCGATCTGCTGCGGCAGCGTTCGGTCGAGGCGCGGCAGGAGAAGGCGCGACGAGGAGAGCTGGTGGTGAGTGCGCCGGTGGGCTATGTAAAGACCGAAGAGCAGCGCCTGGAAAAGAATCCGGACCGCCGTGTCCAGGAGGCCGTCGCTCTGGTGTTTCGCAAGTTTCAAGAGCTGGGGACGGTGCGTCAGACGCTGCTGTGGTTCCTGGAAGAAGGATTACAAGTACCGGCCCAAACACCCCGGGGAGAACTGATCTGGAGGCGCCCCTCTTATCGCGGCCTCTACCGGATGATCACTCACCCGATTTACGGCGGAGCCTATGCCTATGGGAAGACGGAACAGTTGCTCCTTTACGAGAATGGCAAGCCACGCCACGTCAGCCGTCGTAAACCCCGAGAGCGATGGCTGGCGTTGATCCCCAATGCTCACG
>JAJXXG010000715.1 GCA_021781255.1 Acidobacteriota bacterium | reverse complement strand
CTACCAGGGCGAGATCTTTGATCCAGCGAGCACGCAGACCGTGACGCTGCCCGGCGGAGGCACCACGGAATGCCGCACGGCCTTCGGGACCAACCAGAACCCGACGAACGTGATTCCGGCTGGCCGGCTGAGCACGGTGGCCAAGGCGCTGGTTGCCTATTACCCCAAGCCGACCACCAACGACGTGTTCAGCAACTACACGCAGTTGTCTCTGAAGCCCATCACCAACACCACCTACAGCCTTCGCATTGACCACAACTTCAGTGACAAGGCGAAGATCTGGGGCTCCTACAACACCCGCGAGAACGATCTGTTCACGGGCGGCTTTGCCACACTGCCTTCGCCGGTCAGCACGCAGGGCTGGTACCAGGACTTCACCACCCACTTCTTCCGCATGGGACTGGACTACTCGCTGCGGCCCAACCTGCTGAACTACCTGGTTATCGGCACCAACCGCAGCAACAGCAAGAACTACTCGCAGGCCGTGAACCTTGGGAAGAACTGGAGCCAGCTTGTGGGCCTGAGCAACACGGGCGGCAAGAACTTCCCGCTGATCAACACGGGCGATGCCCCGCTTGGCCTGGGCTTTGGCAATAACGGCGACAACGTGGATAACGGCATTCGCCTGAACGATGCCCTGGTGTGGACGCACGGCCATCACAACGTGAAGGTCGGCGCCGACATCCGCTTCCAGCAGTACTCGCCCATCAACGGCAGAAACGAGTGGATCAACTTCAGCGGCAATGAGACGGCCGGAGCCATTGCACAGGGCGGCGGTCTTGGATTTGCCAGCATGATGCTGGGCGAGGCAGACAACGGCGGCACGAACGTCGTTCTGCGCGGCCAGCGGTGGACCTCCTGGTACTATGCGTTCTTCATCCAGGATGACTACAAGATCACACCCAACCTTACGCTGAACATCGGACTGCGCTACGACGTGGATGTGCCGCGCACTGAGGCGCACAACAACACGTCCAACTTCAGTCCCACGGCGATTGACACGGCATACGGCATTCCCGGCGCGCTGGTCTTTGGCGACAAGTGCAACGGCTGCAACACGCGCTGGGCCAACACCTGGCACAAGGACATCGGTCCCCGCCTGGGCTTTGCCTGGACGCCGGACTTCCTGCACCAGAAGACGGTTATCCGCGGCGGCGCCGGCATTATCTATGGCCCGCTGGTGTATGACGACTTTGGCGGCAGCATGGTCACCGGCTACACGGCCTACCCGACGGCGCCCAGCCACAACGGCTTCGATCCGTCGTTCCAGATCGACAATGGTATGCCCGCGTTTACGCCGCCTCCTGACGAGAATCCGGGCTACTTCAACGGCAAGTATGTGCCCGGTTCCTACATTGCCCCCAGCGCCGGCCGCCCTGCGACGGTGTACAACTGGACACTGCAGGTGCAGCATCAGCTGGCGGAGGACCTGATCCTGACCGTGGGTTACATCGGCAACCACTCCACGGATCTTTCGTCGAACCTGCTTAACCCGAACAACATGCCGGAGAAGTACTTCTCCCTGGGCAACTCGCTCTATGAGCCGTTCAAGGGGAACTCCGCCGGCATTCCGCTGCCCTTCCCGCAGTTCCTGCAGAACTGGGGCGGCAATCCCTCACTGCAGTCGGCCCTGCGGCCCTTCCCGCAGTACGACTTCATCGACCAGGGCTGCTGCCTTGAGAACGTGGGTATGTCCAGCTTCAACGCACTGGTGGCCAGCGTGACACGCCACTTCCACCAGGGCATGAACCTGCAGGCCTCCTACACCTACGGCAAGACCTTTACGGATGCGGACAGCGCGCTGCCCAACTCCGGTGTGGGTATCTCGCAGGATATGAACGTCAACAACCTCCATGCTGAGAAGGCCATCTCGGCCATGGATATCCGCCATACGCTTGTCATCAGCGGCTTTTATGAGCTGCCGTTCGGCAAGGGCAAGCGCTTTGCGAACCACGGTGCTGTGTCCTACATCCTGGGCGGATGGGAACTGGGCGCTGTGCAACGCATGCAGTCAGGCCAGCCGCTTTCCTTCGGCTGCGGATGGGGCATTCCGGGATTCCAGAACTGCATTCGCTTCAGCAGGCAGCCGGGAAGCTCTTTGAAGAGCGCGGTGTACAAACGCGGCGCAAAACACATCAATCCGTTTGTCGTGGTGCCGCCGGGAGGATCGCTTGATCCGAACGTCAACACCATGTTCAACATGGAGTACAACGACGTAACGCGTACCGGCTCGCCGGTTGCAGGGGCGCCGATCGCCTTCTACGACCGGAACAACAACTACAACCGCGACTGTACGGCGGCCAAGCTGGCGAACTGCAACGGCTCGCCAAACCAGCCCTACAGCTTCGGTGTCGGCATTCCGCGAACCACCAGCGAGGTGCGCACGCCGCCGTACTTCAACGACGACCTGAGCATCATCAAGAAGTTCCCCTTGTATGAGGACTACACCCTCAGCATCAAGGCGGAGCTGCTGAATGCCTTCAACCAGCACACGTTCACCATTCCCAACCTGCAGCCGTACAGCTACGGTACGTTCGGCCTGCCGCAAGGGACCATCAACTCGCCGAGAAACATTCAGCTAACCGCGCGCTTTACGTTCTAGCCGCGGGTGTTTCCAGGCCCGGCGGGGATATGGAGCGCGTCCCATATCCCCGCTGTTCACCCTGTATTACGGCCGGGTTGTACCAGGCCGCTGCATTGCGAACTCAAGGTCAACCGCAGTAGAGTGCTCTTCGTTCGAGTGATTGCAATGTTTCATCAAGGGGACCATCTTCGAATGAGAACACTCTGCTCGCTACTGATGTTTTGCAGTCTATTGGCTGCCTCGCTGCTGCCGGCGCAGGCGCCTTCCTCAGCGGACGAAGCGCTCCGCAACGGCACGGACGCCATGCACGCGGGCCGGTTCGATGAAGCGGTGAAGTGGTTTCAGCAGGCCGTGAAAACAGAGCCGAATAACGCTACCGCGCTGATGGCCCTGGGTGTGGCGGACCTGCGGCTTGGCAAGTCTCCAGAGGCAGCGGATCTGCTTTCACGCGCGGTTACACTTGTTCCCGACCTGCCGGGCGCGAATCTTTTTCTGGGCATTGCATATGCGCAGATGCACCGCGTGAACGATGCGGTGCAGGCACTGCAGCGCGCTGCCGCGCTTGATCCGCAGAACGCCCAGGCAGAGATGTGGCTGGGCGTGGTTGAGCTGCAGGATGGACATCCGGAGAAGGCCACGGCGCCGCTTGACCGTGCAGCAGAGCTGGCTCCAAACGATCTCAACATCCTTGAATATCGTGGCAAGGCACACAGTGACGTGGCGTTCGCCAGCTATGCGCGCATGGCGGCGATCGATCCCAACTCATGGCATGTCCACAAGGTTCAGGCACAGATCTACGCACAGCAGAATCAGCACAAGGAGGCCATCGCGGAGTATCTGGAGGCAATCAAGCAGATGCCGAACAACTCCGACCTCTACGAGCAACTGGCCGAGGAGTATCGCAAGTCGAGCGAGGCGGACCTGGCTCAGAAGGCGTATGCCAAAGAGCTTGAGCTGAGTCCTAACAACCCGATCGCGATGTACAACCTGGCCAAGATGGACATCGAAACAAATCATCCGCAGGAGGGGCTTGTGCTTCTGCGCAAGGTGGTGGCCAACTACCGGAACGTTCCAGCCACCTACTTTTATCTGGGTCTGGGCGAGTTCGATTTAGGTCATATTCAGGATGCGCTTGTGGCTCTGGAAAAGGCGCGCGCCATGCATCCCGAGCCGGAGCTGGCACCGCGCATCGAGTACGAACTTTCGCGGGTCTATCACAAGCTGGGAAGGCAGCAGGATGCCAACCGGGCTGTACAGGAATACACGCGGATGAAGGCTGAGAACGCGAAGCTGAATCCGCAGGCACTGAGCGCGATCTCCGCCGGATTCGGGTCCGCGCCAATGCCCACCGCTCAATCTAAAACCAAGGAGTAGTGCGCGGCCTGCGCCGGGAACGATCTACGCACAGCGCTCCTTGCAATCCTCTTACTGGGACCATTCATGCGCTGCTATCGGTTGTTTGTATCGTTCGCACTCGTCTTTCTCGCCTCCATCTTCTTATCCGCGTGTTCGGGCGGATCGGGCAACTCGACGCCGACCGCCTCGTCGACCACCACCACGCTGTCCTCTTCGGCGGCGACCATCAACGTGGGCAGCTCCATCACGCTCACGGCCAGCGTAACTTCCGGCAGCACCGCTGTCGCCTCGGGGTCAGTGTCGTTCTACGATGGCGCCACGAGTCTTGGCACCGGGACCTTGAATGCCTCAGGGCAGGCGCAATGGTCGGGCTCAACACTGACCGCCGGTACGCACAGCATCACGGCCAGCTACGGGGGCAATGCGAGCTATACGGCTTCCACGTCCGCGGCCGTGCAGGTGACCGTAAACAAGCTGGTGAGCGCGCTGGTTTTGACGAGCACAGCAGCGGCTTCCACGCAGGGGCTTCCGGTGGAGCTTGTAGCAGCGGTTACACCCGCTACGGCCACGGGCACGGTCACCTTCAGCAGCGGATCGACCGCGCTGGGAACGGCGGCCGTCGATCCGCTGGGCAACGCGCACTTCACCTCCACGCGGCTGCCTGTGGGCGCGGATACGGTTATGGCGACGTACAGCGGAGACGCTACGTACGCCACCTCCGCCGCTCCTTCTGTCGCCGTCAGCATCAGCGTGTCTGCGGCCACCACCTTCAGCAATCCGCTGACGCTGAATCTGTCGGGCTCGCTTACCGCGGTCAGTTGCGCGGACCCCGCGATTTACAAGGATCAGAGCGGGAGCACGGACACGTGGTATCTGTACTGCACCAGCGATCAGCTTTATCCAAACGATCCCAATCCGCATTACATCAATATCTTCAGCTCCACGGACCTGGTGAACTGGACCTATCTGAACAATGCCTTTGCCGGTTTGCCAACCTGGGCTAACGTGAGTGGGGCCTCGCTGTGGGCGCCCGCCATCAAGTATTTCAACGGCCAGTACTATCTGTACTATGCCGCCTCGGCCACCAGCCTGCCCGGCAACGGCTCGGCCATTGGAGTGGGCACGAGCAGCAGTCCCGCGGGCCCGTTTGTAGACAGCGGCACGCCGGTGGTTGCGCCGGAGCTGGCGACGAACTGCTGCTCAGGGTCCTATCGCTCCACCATTGATCCGGATGAGATTCAGGATTCCTCAGGCCAGCGCTACATCCTGTTCGGCAGCTTTGGCGGCGGGCTGTATGTTCGCAAGCTCTCGGCAGACGGGCTCACCTCAGATGCGACGAGCGAGCAGCAGGTGGCCGTGGACAATCGCTATGAAGGCGGCAACTGGTGGTACCACAACGGCTACTACTATCTGTTCGCCTCGTCCACCAACTGTTGCAACGGCCCGCTCAGCGGATACAGCGTGTATGTGGGCCGCGCCACATCGCCCATGGGGCCGTATCTGGATGCGCAGGGAATCTCGATGCTGGCCACCAATCCGGGTGGAACGCCGGTGATTCGCATGAACGGAAACAGCGTCATCGGCCCCGGTGGCAACGTGGTCTTTACGGATGAGTCCGGACACGACTACATGCTCTATCACGGCATTCTTGCGGCAACCCCGTACTACACGGGCATCGTGGGTTACACCGCGCGGCCGGGGTTCATTGATGCGCTGGACTGGGTGAATGACTGGCCCGTCGTGCGTGGTGGCTTTGGCGCATCCGATAAGGACGCACCGCAGCCCATGCCCGCGGCGCAACCCGGCGCAACCAACAGCTATGTCGCCACGCTTGCCGTGCCGGACGCGCCCGGCACGCCCCTGCCTGCGTTTTCAGACGAGTTCAACAGCACGACGCTGAGCTCGCAATGGTCTTTCCTGAACGGCACGCCCGCCTACACGCTGACCGGTTCAGCCTACCAGGTGACTTCAGTGGCGTATGACCCGATCGGCGCCATGCAGAATGTGCCGATGATTGAGGAGCCGACCCCGGCGGGCGACTACATGATTGAGACCAGGCTCAGCATCAACCTGCCCACAAGCGGCGTGGGCCCCAACTACGCGCAGGCTGGCATCCTGCTCTACAAGGACGACAGCGACTTTGTCCGCGTGGACCTGTACAACAACAACGACACGCGCCAGATCGAGTTCATCAAGGCGCAGACGGTGCAGCAGACCGGGTATCCCACCTGGGGTGCGACCAACCTAGGCCCCGCGGCGATTGCAACCGAAGTGAGCGCGTGGGTGCGCCTGGTGAAGCGCGATGTGGACGGCGAGGAGCACTACACCGCGTACAGCAGCAATGACGGCGTGACGTGGATCCAGGGCGGTACGTGGGTGCATCAACTGGGCAGCGGGGCAAAGATCTGCCTGTACGCCGGCAACCGCTCGGGCTACATTGCGCAGTTTGACTATGTGCACGTTACCACTTTGCAGTAGCAGACTGGCGCCCCGCCTGCACAGCCATGCATTCGCGGGGCGCCGGAGCAAGACTGGTTTGTTTCAGCGAAGGAAGGAAAGTTGTGATCAAGCGAGTTCTTCTGGGTGCATTCTCACTGTGCTTCGCGGTCAGCGCGCAAGGACAGATTACGGTTGTACAGCCGATTCCGCAGACAGCCACCATCGACGTGTATGCCGCGAAGGTTGCGGGCCAGGCGATTCCGCACACCATCTTCGGAACGTTTCTTGAGCCAATCGGCAACTCCACTTACAACGGACTCTGGGCAGAGATACTGCAGAATCCCAGCTTCGAGTCGGGCCTGTGGAGCCCCGACAAAGTGGAGCAGATGCTGCGCGAGCAGCCCGATCTGCGCCGCGCGGGCGACCTGGATCTGCCGCTGCCGTGGGAGCCGCTGGATGCAGGCCAGGGCAACCGCTATGAGATTCACTATGGCGACGCGGCCAACTCGTGGCAGTCGCTGCGTGTGTTTGGCGTGCCGGGCCAGGCTACCGGCATCCGGCAAAGGGTCTATCTGCCGGTTCATCGCACGCGCGACTACGTGGGCAGCTTTTATGCCAAGCACCTGAGCGGCGACCACGCAATCACGGTCTCATTGCGCATCCGGAACAGCAACGATGTGCTCGCCTCGCAGCGCATGGACGTGACGGACGCGGACTGGAAGAAATACTCCTTTACGCTTCAGGTGGCGGAGGGAAAGCTGCATCGCCTGGACCCAGCGGACTTTGTTGTGGAAGTTGCCGGCGACGAGCGCGTAGAGCTGGACGAGTTCTCGCTGATGCCGGCGGACGCAAAGGACGGACTGGATCCGGACGCCGTTGCCATGGCCAGGGAGATGCATACGCCGCTGGTGCGCTTCGGCGGCAACTTCACCTCGTCCTACCACTGGACGGACGGCATTGGCCCGCGCGACAAGCGCATCAGCCAGATCAACAACTCCTGGGGTATTCCCGAGTACAACACCTTCGGCACGGATGAGTTCCTGGAGTTCTGCCGCCAGATTGGCGCGCAGCCCCAGTTCGCGCTGAACATGGGCAGCGGCACACCCGAGGAGGCAGCGGCGTGGGTGCGCTATATCGACAGTCACTGGTCCACGCACTCGGGCCTGCTGTGGGAGCTGGGCAATGAGCTGTGGGGCAACTGGAACCTCGCGTATCCCACGCGGCAGGAGCTTGCCGCACGTACTCTCGCGTTCAGCAAGGCGGTGCGCGCCGTCGATCCCACGGCACGGCTGATCGCTACGGGCGCGGACCCTGAGGTGTTCGAGAGCTGGAACGCCATTCAGCTTACCAATCCGCCGGGAACCTTCGACTATCTCTCCACGCATTTCGTCGTCGGCACTGGAGAGGTGCAGATGAAGAACCCCACGGCCGAGTCGATCTCGGAGGCGGCCTTTGCCCTGCCCGTTGAGCTGGAGCGGCGCCTGCGCAAGGCACAGGAGCAGATTGACGCAACGCACGGATACAAGGACAAGGCGCATATCGCCTTCACAGAGTGGCTCTTCATCGGCCGCAGGCCAGGGGCGCCAAACTTTACCGACATGGGCGGCGCCGTGGTTACGGGCGGCTTTCTGAACATGCTGATGCGCAACTCCGCCGTTGTGCCCATTTCAGACATGACGGGCATCATGGAGTTTGCGGGCATCTGGAAGAAGCGCAGCCAGGTGTATGCCACACCCGCGTACTACGCCTTCCAGATCTACGCCGGCGCGGATGCCGCCAACCCAGTCGCCGTTACGACGCACGCCGGTTCCTACTCCGTGGAGCATGGCGTGCAGCGCCTGCCGCAGATTGCGGATGTGCCTTACCTGGATGTGGTTGCCGCGCGCAGCCACGATGGCAAGTCGATTACGCTGTTCTGCGTCAATCGCAGCGTCACCACGGACATCGCCACCAGCATCCGCCTGCATGACTTTGCAGGAGCAGGCTCGGCGCAGGTGCAGGTGCTTCGCTCGGCGGCGCTTGCCGATGCCAACGACGAGATCTCTCCCCGGCGCGTGGTCCCCGGCACAAGCGAGGAAAACGTGCCATCCGGCGAGTGGGTGCACACGTTTCCACACGCCAGCGTTACGGTCATCACGATTCACGGCAAGTAACAGGTGCCCTGGTTGCGGACGCGTGCTGCAGAAAGCGCAGCGCGGCGATGCACAGGCGGTTGATATCCGCCCTGCATGCCGCGCTGCTTTGCTTTATTTGCCGATGCAGAAGGTGGAGAAGATCAGGTTCAGGATGTCGTCCGGCGTGGTCTGGCCGGTGAGCGAGTCCAGCGCCCACAGCGCGCGGTATAGATCCAGCAGGATCATCTCGTGCGGAATGCCGCCGTCGTTTGCCTTTGCCGCATCGGCCAGCGCGGCGCGCGCCGTGGCGATTGCCTGCTGATGCCGAAGGCTGGTCAGCATGCCCGGCTCCGCGGCGGCGCCCCCGGTGGCCAGCGCCAGAATGCGTTCGCGGAGCGCCGCGATGCCCTCGCCCGTGAGCGCGGAGGTTGCCAGCGCGACCAGGCCGGCAGACTCGGTGGCGGCCAGATCCAGGCGCACGCCGTCGGTGCCAGCCAGGTCGCTCTTGTTTACGGCCACAATCGCCGGGCGGCCCTCGACAGCCGCCAGCAGTGAGTGTTCTTCATCGTTCAAAGGCTGCGTTGCATCCAACACAACCAGGACCAGCGCTGCGTCGGCCAGGGCCTCGCGGCTGCGCGCAATGCCCATCTGCTCGGCCTCTTCGTGCGCCTCGCGCAGGCCCGCGGTGTCCACCAGCTCCAGCGGAATGCCGTCCAGCGAGATGCGCTCCGTCACCAGGTCGCGGGTGGTGCCCGGCGTTGCCGTCACGATGGCGCGGTCGCGCTCCACCAGCCGGTTGAAGAGGGAGCTTTTGCCAGCGTTTGGCCGGCCCACAATGGCCAGCGACAGCCCGTCATGCACAATGCGTCCGCGCGCAAAGGAGGCCTCGAGCGCAGCCAGCGGCGGCTGCAGCGTGCCGATACGGCGCGCAATTTCAGTCAGCGGAGTGACCTCGACATCGTCCTCGGCAAAGTCGATGCCTGCCTCCAGCAGCGCGATCAGCTCCAGCAGGTCCTGCTTCACCGGAGTCACACGGCGGCTGAGTGCGCCACCCATCTGGCTGGCTGCCTGGCGAGCCTGCGTGAGCGTCTGCGCATCGATGAGGTCGCGCACGGCCTCGGCCTGGGTCAGGTCCAGCTTGCCAGCCAGAAAGGCGCGCTGCGTAAACTCGCCCGGCTCGGCCAGCCGGGCTCCCAGCTCCATGGCGCGACGCAGGAGCAGGTCCAGCACCACGGGCGAGCCGTGCGCGGCAATCTCCACCAGATCTTCGGCCGTGTAAGAGTTGGGCGCGGCAAAGAAGGTTATCACCGCCTCGTCAATGCGCTCGCTGCCCGCCTCCGGCGTATCCAGCACGTCGGCCAGGCGCGCGCGCGCATGTTCCAGCGGCTTGTGCAGATTCACCAGATCCGCGGCAATAGTGGCGGCCTGCGGCCCGCTGAGCCGCACAATTCCGATGCCGCCACGGCCCGGCGGCGTGGAGATCGCGGCGATGGTATCCGTGGTTGCGGCTGCGTCCTGCATTGTTCTTCACCAGTGTAGAGGCTGCGCAACAGTTGCGCTCAATTCTGCTGCCAAATCTATCTGCAAAAACCTTTTAGCAGGCTGGCGGAAGGTATAATTTTCATCAAGCAATCTGCATGGAAACGGTTTCGCTGTAAACGCAGCATACCCCTGCAGTGTGCCTCTGATTGCAGTTCTTTCGACCTCCGGCATCGCCCTACCCACGCTGGAGTTCCATTTCCGGGCGGGCATTCCACGGGCGAATGCCACGGACAGGATTTTTTATGAGCATGCAGGCGGCAACCGCATGCCTTGCAGCTCATTCTCAAGCGCCGCGCACATCCCATCAAGAAGGTAGTATGCACAGGAAAGTTCTCTTCGGGGATAAGGTCATCCCGGCAAAGCAAGGCAAGTCCCTTTCCACTTTTCTTATTCTGGCACTGCTGCTATGGCTTGCAGGCGCGGCCGCAGGCGCGCAGCAGGCTCAGCAGGCCGCGTGGCAGGGCGTTCTTCGAGATCCGTTGAGCGCGCCCATCCCCGGCGCATGGGTTTCGCTGAGCGGCGCAACCGGCTCAGCCCGCGCCGTGACCGGCAACGACGGGCATTTTCAGCTGAAGCCTCTGCCCACGGGCCGGTATCGCCTTACCGTGCAATCGGGCGGGCGCAAGGCGGACTATGCCCAGCCGATTGACCTGATTCTTGCCGCGCCGGCCGTGGCCATTTCGCTCTCCAGCCGTGGTGAACTGACCGTGGCCACGCTGACGGGGCAGACCGGCACGGGCGGCGAAGAGCTCTCCAGCCAGGCCGTCAGCTCGTTGCCGCTCAACAAGCGCGACTTCAGCTCGCTGCTGCTGCTGGCCGCCGGCACCATGACGGATGCCAACGGCGCCACCAACTTTACCGCGCAGTTTGCCATCAACGGCCAGCGCGGCGTTGAGGCCACGTTCGCCATGGACGGAGCCGACATCAGCGATCCCGAGATGGGCGGCTCAACCTTCTCCAACTTCAACGTGGATGCCGTGGAGGAGAT
>JAJXXG010000856.1 GCA_021781255.1 Acidobacteriota bacterium | reverse complement strand
AGCGCAGAACCGGCAAAACGCCGGGACGCAACGATCCCTGCCCCTGTGGCAGCGGGAAAAAATATAAGAAGTGCCATGGTGCGGCGGGGTAGGGAACAGGGAGTAGCCAATAGGGAATAGAATAAAAGGGCGCGCTCTTGGTGAGCACGCCCTTCTCAACGCGGAAACTCTCGATTTCCGATTCCCTACTCCCTATTTCCTATTCTTCAGCGCAGGAAGCTGAAGAAGCCTTTCTTTCCGTTCTTTTCGGCGGTCAAGCCGGCTGCGGTTTTTGCCATCTCGCGAATGGTCTGCGCAATCGCGGACTCGCTCATCACCATGGGAGTTGCGGTCTCCCGCTTTCTTCGCGCGGCGGAATAATCGTCGGGAATCTTCCACTGGGCGGGCCGGGTGAGGGCCTTGGTGATCTGTGATTCGTCGAAGAGCAGGTCGCTAGGCTTGTAGCGGTTGAGCACAATCTGGAGATTATCGTAGCGCGTGGCGAAGAACTTTGTGATCATGCGATTGGCTGTGAGCATCTCGCTGATGCCAACCTGCGTGATGAGGTATACCGAAGAGGATTTCGAGAACAGAGTCGAACTCATCAGGTCCACTCTCGAACCCACATCCACCACGACGTAATCGAATTCCTCTTTCGCGATCTTCAAGAGATTGTCGATGGCGGCCTCAGAAGGCGTTTTCTCGAGAAAGTCGCTGGGCGCGGCCAGTACCGACAACCCCGAGCTGTGCTTTACCACCAAAGTCGCGAGGAAATTGCCGTCGAGCCTGCCGGGATGTTGCAGGGCAGAGGCAACAGAGTATTCGGTCACCATGCCCAGGTTGATTGCCACGTCGCCAAGGGGCAGGCCGAGGTCGATGAGAAGAGTTTTGCGATCTGACTCCTGAGCCAGCGCCAGGGCAAAATTAGCTGCCAGGGTGGTGACTCCGCAACCGCCTTTTGTGCCCAGAAAGACGAAGAGTCTGCCGCTACTCTTTTCATTTCGTTGCGGCACTGCCTGGTGGGTCGCGGCGCGTCCCAGAGCGGCGGCGATTTCTGCGGCATCGAGCGGTAGGCCGAGAAATTCGTGAATGCCGGCGCGCATGAAGTGGACCGCCACCCTCACATCGGCCTTCGCCGAGTAAGCCATCACGTAAGTGCGCCCACTGGCGCAGATGCTCTCTACAAGATCGAACGCGTAATTCGGATCGTAGTCTGCGTCAAGCATGACGGCGTCGAAGTTCTGCAGCATCTTTTGCAGATCTTCCTGCGGGGCAGGAAACGATGGAAATTCCGTGAACCGCACTCCGTTCTGTTCGAGTAACGTGCCGGCGACCATCTTACGGCGCTCTTCGTCGGGCCCGAAAAGAGCAATCGTTAATGTGGCCTCATCTTGAATAGCATGCTCCATGAAGACTCGCCTGAATCTGGGAATTGTTCCAAATGCCTATGATATTCGAAATCATTGCTGGAATGGGACTTAATAATGCCAATTTGGAACTCCCAGGAAACTAAGCAGTCAGCCAGCGGCGTTAAGTCTTTGAAATAGATGGAGCAATCCGCAACATCCGCAGGTGGGCAAGGATCGGGCTTCAGGGAGCAGGCTCTACCGATACGAGCTACTCCACGTTTCCGGTCTGGGTGACAGCGGCAAAGGTCAGGTCTTCGGCGGTGCAGTGGTGCTGCTCGCGCCACAGGTCGAAAAGGCGGCCGTAGCTGAGTGTGACGTACTGGGCGGGATCGACGCCAAGACGAGCCGCAGCGCGGTCGATCCATTCGGCTGAACCCTCGAGTTCGGCAAAGTCGCCGATGGGGGTTTCGTCGATCATGCAGTGGCCCTCGCCGTCGTGCCACTCGGTGCGCCACTTCTCGTAGCGGAAGGCGGCCACCAGCCCGAGCGAAAGAAAGACCCCGGCGAGCGCGTTGCCGCAGGCAATTTCGACCTCGGTTTCGATGCGGTGCTTGTGACGGTCCTCTGATGAATCCGCGCGGGGCGCGCCATCGGGCGGCCGCTTGTGCGTGAGGGTGCAGCGGCCGGCGTAGCTGCGGATGCGGAGGATCTCAGTGCGTGCGCGCATCTGACGGTCAGGCGTGTCGTAGAGGACGTTGCTCTCAAAGCTGCGCGGGGTTTCGAGGCGAAACCCCGCGGCCTCAAGGCGCTGATCGAGGGCAGGCAGATCGTTTACGCGGAATTTGATCTCGGTTTCGACGGGCATCGCAAGTGTTCCAGACGGTGAGTATAAAGGCTGCCACAGCGTTCCTCCAGTGATTGTGGAGTTTAAAGAATCATGCCATGTGGCGTTACTTCCACCCCAGCAGGCAGGAACCGCTTGACGGGGACCGCGGAGAGGAAAACGCCAGTTGAGAACCTCGGCTCCGTTCGACACCGACTGGAGAAACGCTATGGCCCCAGCCGGCTTGCAGAGGCGACAATGAGAGAGTGAAGACCTTGCACCTCACTGTCGATCCCAGCCAAATGGAAACCCCTGAGGCTGAAGCTGCGCTCGGATGCGCAGCGGCGATTCTACGCGCGGGCGGGCTGGTGGCGCTGCCTACGGAGACGGTTTATGGGCTGGGAGCGAATGCGCTGGACCGGGCAGCGGTGGAAAGAATCTTCAAAGCCAAGCAGCGGCCGGCGTGGGATCCGGTGATTGTTCATATCTCCGACGAGGCCATGTTGGAGGGACTCGTGGAAAGGGTTCCGGAGGCGGCGCAGAAATTGATGAGGGAGTTCTGGCCAGGCCCGCTGACACTGCTGCTGCCGCGAACGCGCGCCGTGCCGGACTCGGTGACAGCCGGACGGCCGCTTGTAGGGGTGCGCATGCCGTCGCACCCGGTGGCGCTCGCACTGATCCGGCGAGCCGGAGTTCCGGTGGCCGCGCCCAGCGCCAATCGCTTTGGCCACATCAGCCCCACCACTGCCGCGCACGTGCTTCACGATCTGGAAGGGCGGATCGATGCCGTGCTGGATGCAGGCCCGGCACCGCGCGGAGTCGAGTCGACGGTGCTCGATCCCTCGTCAAGCCCAATGACGATCTACCGGCCGGGCGCGGTGACGGCGGAGCAGATTCGAGCGATTGCAGGGCCGGTGCTGGTTTATCAAGACACAGAAACGCTGCGGGAGTCGCCAGTGGAAGCGCTGCCATCTCCGGGCGCGGGCCTTCGCCACTATGCGCCCAGGGCGCAGCTGGTGCTTGTAGAAGCGCCGCTGCCCGAGTTGAGCAAGCGTGTGGCAGAAGCGGCGAGTGGCGCCGAAGGCGAGCAGGTGGGCGTGATGCTGCCCGCGGGTGTGGCCGCGCCGCCCGGGATTGCGGCCGGACGCGTGTATGCATGGGGCCGGTGGGACGCGCCCGAGGAACTTGCGCAGAGACTTTATGCCGGCTTGCGCGCGCTCGATGCCGCCGGGTGCAGCGTGATCCTGTGTCCGCTGCCGGATGCGGAGGGGCTTGGCGCGGCGATCAGGGACAGACTGAAAAAGGCAGGGACCAGGGACTAGGGAACAGGGAATAGAAAGCGAGATCGGGGGGAAGCGATACGCAGCAAGAGAAAGCTGATCTCTGACCGCTGTTTACCCGTTATCGCCCAACTTGTACATGTACTTGATTGCGGATTTGTAGATCAGGGTCTTGGCCTGTCCGCGCACTTTGAGGGAGTTGCGATCGTACCACTCGATGCAACCGTCTACACGCTCGCCGTCTTCCAGCACAATCACCATCGGCGTCCGCGACTGGATCTGCTTCTGCAGGTAGAAGAGCTCGGCGTGGCGGTTAGATGAGTCTCTCTCCTCGGTATGCGCCGGAAAGCGGAAGGGCAGCGGCGCGGCCAGGTTTTTTCTGGTGTGCGTGGGAAGGCGTCCGGGTACGAACCCGCGCGATGAAGGCACAATCGAGTTAATACTCATGGGGCCGATCCTTCCTTGAAACGATTGAAAACCGTAACCGCCGCGATCTTTCTCAAAAAAATCGTTCTACCGGTCCGCGGAAACAGCTCAAATCACAACAGAATGCAATACAGCAAACCTTGTTCTACGCCGCAAGAAGACGCACTGTAGCGCGTTCGCGCCGTAGGGATATACGAACCCCTGAGTCGCTGGCCTGCGTGGGGGTACCCGTAATCAAAAGATGCCTGGAGCCAGGTGGAGGTTGCTATTTCATTGTGTGGGGGATTTGGGTAGGGCGTCAAGGATTGGGACAGGCACCAGGGTTCAGGCGTCAGGGGGTGAGGAAAGCAGAGAACAGGAAATGGAGAGAAGAGATCAGCGAACACTGTCGACGGCGAGGCTGACGGCCATGGCATCGAGCGAGAGCGAGCGCAGCAGGTTGCGTCGCATGCCCTGCTCCACCTGCACCAGGGCGCGAGCTGCGCCGTCGATCCAGTCCACGGTAAGGCCTTCGGCAAGGCGCGTGAGTTCGGCGACAAGATCGACGTTGCGGATCAGGGCGGGAGTTCCGGCAACGACCAGCAGGAGATCCTCGACGAGACTGCCTAGTGCGCGGAGCAGGCTCACGGTTTTTTCCTGGCCATCGGCGCCGGCACGGTAACTCTCGGTGGCGTGGAATAGCGCGGAGTAGTCAGGCTCACGCAGGGCGGTGTGCAGGATGACGAGCGCGTCTTGACGGCTCAAAAGATAAGCACTCAGATCGAGCGAAAGGGCGCGGCCCACAGCGCCCTCGGCAAGGCGGGCAGCCAGTGCGCGTTCCTGCGGGCGCAGTTCGGGACGGCGCCTGGCGAGCAGAGTTTCCAGGTCCGCGGCGGGCAGTGCGCCGAGGCGGTGAACGACGGCGCGGGAGCGAATGGTGGGCAGGAGTTCTTGGGGGTTTTCAGTGAGCAGGATGAGCGTGGTGTGATCGGGCGGCTCCTCCAAAAGTTTAAGGAGGCTGTTGGCGGCCTCCTTCATGAAGGCCGAAGAGGTAAAAATCGTAAACGCGCGCCTGGCTTCGACGGGCGGACGGTAGTAGGCGGCGTGGATGGCCTGGCGCACCTGGCCGAGCTTAATCAGCAGTTGCGGAGGGTCGGGAGGGACGACGAGGACGTCGGGGTGGGTCTGGATGAGGATGCGCGTCTCGCGCTTGTCGGTATCGCGCATTTCATCGCGCGCGCTGACCGCTTCGTCCACCAGAGTTTGGAGGCTGGCGGCCCCGGCGATTCGCGTGCAGTTGGAGCAAACGCCGCAAAAATCGGGCAGGCCGTCGGCTTCGGCGGGTTTCAGGCAGTTGACGGCCTGGGCCAGCATAAGCGCCAGCGTGTATTTGCCCGCTCCGGTGGGTCCGGCCAGGATGAGCGAGTGGGGAAAGCGGCCCGCGCGCACGCTCTCGCGCAGGTGCGTGACGGTGGCCGTATTGCCGAGGAAGTCCTGGAAGCCCACGGAGTGAGAATAGCAGGGGTCAGCCACCCCAGCGACGAAGACCTGTCGCTGGGGGCCCGGTCAGGTTTCAGGTGTCAGGGATCAGTTTTTTCGTGCCGAAACGTAGAGTTGTGCTTTACCGGCAGCGAAAAACAAGCGCAGGTGTCCGTTCGACTTCGATCGCCGCGGCAACATCGCTCAGGATGGCAAATCGTTTATTAGCTGATTGCGCGAGATTCGAATGCAGATTCGGGCTAGAGATTCGCAAAAAAGTTTGACGGGAGCGTGGCCGTAATCACCACTCGCTCGCCGCGCTGGGTGACTTCGGCGGTCTTGAGCAGCTCTTTGAGGGCGTTGTTGGCAGGGTTGTCGCCGAGCGGGACGGTAAAACCGCGCGCCATGGTGACGATTGTTGCCAGTGCGGCGGCCTCGCTGGCGGCTTGGTCCTGGCTGGGAGCGATTTCTTCAATGCGCAGGCGGAGCGCACCCACTGAACCTGGCACGGGCAGCGCAGGCGTTACGCTGGCGATGATGGTGGAGTCGGACTGGAGAGGCAGCGAAAGGCCGAAGATCTTGATCGCTCCGCTTTCTGAGAAAGGCAGGCCGATTTGGCCCACGCCCCAGGCGACGGAGAGCAGCGGCACTTCGTGAAAGTGGCGCTGGAGCAGCGAGGAGCCGGCGAAAGGCCAGGCGGCGGTGCGATGGCGGTCGATGATGGAGTGGATCTGCTCTGGGGTGGGAGTGTTGGAGACGGCCACCATGTCGTAGCCGATCTGGGCCACGCGGACGGTGCGGCCCTCGGACGGGATGCTGTAGATGGTGTAGCCGGCGTAGGATTCGCGCGACGCAGCGCTGGCGTTGAGCCAGGCGTTCAGGCGCTTGCCGGTGATTTTGCCTACGAGCACCATGGAGTAGGCGACAGGGCCGTTGGGGCCGTTGGGGTCGCTCATGCGGTGCAGCGCGATGGCCGCCTGGTCCACGTCCTTTTCCCAGTCGATGCCCGTGGCGTCGATGAACTGCTGGTAGTCGGGCGCGTGCTGCTGGAGCGGCTTCAATTCCTTATGGAAGAGGGTGCGGATGGGCTTGAGGTTGATGTAGACGATGCCGTCGGACTCGGGCAACAGGCGCGCGGCCTCAGGCGGCGCTTTGGAGCGCAGAAAGACGGCCACGCCCAGCAAAACCAGGACCGCGGCGACAATGAGAAGCGTTCTTCGCGTGCGTCGGTTCATTCAGCCGGCCAGTGAAGGCCGCCAGGGATGAGCGTATCACCTGGGGGGCGCGAGGCGTGTGATGGAAGCGCGCAAGTGCAGTAGAGGGTCCGCCCGTAGTGCGAGCGGACCGTTTAGAGACAAGCGTTGGTGGCAAGAGAAGCTTAGGGGCGACTCTGCTATTGCGGTTGGGACGTGGCCGCAGGAGCGGGCGTCGGCGCCGGAGCAGGAACTGCGGCCGGCGCAGGCGGGGGTGCTGCCTCCAATTCAGCGTCGAGGTGAATGTTCCCGCTGGTTACGTCCAGCTTGCGGGTCCAGTCGGCGAAGCCTTTCTTCTTGACGGTAATCTCGTGACTGCCAGGAACCAAAGTGACCGTTGAGGGCGTGTTGCCGACAAATCCGCCATCGACTTCAATGTCGGCGCTGGGCGGGCTGGATGCGATGGTCAAGCTGGCCTGCGATTGAGGAGCCGTTTTGGCGAGAGCTTGCGGAGCGACACCGAATTTAGCCATATCGAGGTGCATATCGCCATCTACAAACGCAGTGATCTCCGTTCCCTGAGGAATAGTGATGTCTTTGCCGTGCATAAATAGGAAGAGCGGCGCTGCGGGAAAGAAAACGATGCCAGTCGCGACCATCGCGCTGGTCATTGCGCCTACGTGGCCGCCGCCTTTGGTCTGCTTTATAGCCCGGAGAGCCACCTTTTGCTGGTCGGCCAGGCGCGCGTAGCTGATGTTCACATTCAACTTGCCGCCCCGGCCCATTCTTCTCTTCGGCTCGGCCTCGGTGACAGTCCCAATGGCGGTTGCACCTTTAGGAAGCACATCGGCACCATCGACCAGAACGTCTTCCACAACTTCGAATGGAATCTCCTGGCCGACCTTCGCGTCCGCCGAAGAGATCGTGTCACTGAGGCGAAGCTTGACAGGTGTTCCATCGAACAGCGTGTGCGGCTGCGGCGGCTGCGTTGGAGCCGCGGCTTGTGGCTGAGATTCAACGGCGGGAGTGGTTGGAGTGGGCGTGGTTGCTTGTTGCGACAAAATCAAGGTACAGGAAGCCAGAAAGAAAACTGCGAAATGACTTTTACGCATGAAGACTCTCCTTCGCTATTTTCGGAACACAAAAAGCAGGTCCAGTGAAAGTATCCAAATCATCCTCCAAGGCGGCGGTTTGCACAAGGGGGGCGGAGCGAGAGGCGAGAATCGGTTTTAGCGCGGCCCTGCGGGGCTGACGGGCGCGCCGTGGACCAAGGGTTCTGCACACGCCAGCCAGTGAAAGCCGCCAGAGATGGACGCGATATCCGGGACTCGTGGGCTCTGTGAGGTTGCGCCGCGTGTCAGTGCTTTACGGTCATCGTGCCGGAGTGTACGGCCTTCTTCGCTGCGATTCCCTCAAGGCCCATCAGGAGGCCCGGATAATCCGTCTTATCGGCTTGTAAGACGATTCCACCTTTTTGGCCGTTGCTGCCCCCGAGTCCAACCGACAACGTGCTTCTTTGACTCGGAGGGGGCTAACAATGCGGCGACCCCGGGGAAGGAGAGCATCCCGACTCCGACGGTTGCCCCGACTCAACGATGGACGTCCTGGCCATAGCTAATTTTTTTTGACGGCGGACGCCGGAATTTCGACAATCTCTGTTTTTGTTTTTAGTAATTTTAGTGTTGATGTCGTCAAATTTTTGCAAGGGAAATGATCTGCTCGCAGAGCGCTAATTTCGGTCTCAATTACCAAAGTAACGGGCATCAGTAACATGCGTAAGTCTAACGGATTCAACGAAGAAACTCAGAAAAAAAATGTACTCCGCGTGTGGTCATGTGGTACGTTTAGGTGTTATGAGGATGTCCCGGCACTTTGCAACGAGTGCACAGTCTTGGGAGCCTGAAGGATCGACTGTGCGCACTAGCGGCTCTTTTCCATCTGGTTACAACAGCCAAACAGCGGAGGATAAACGCATGCATACTCGTGTTTTGAAATCTGTGGGCCAGGTACTAGTATTTGCCATTCTGGCTCTGCTGCCCGTTGCCCTGGCGGCACAGGCCGCGCCGGCGGCGAAGGGGCCGTCGAATAATCCGCCGTCGCGATGGGATATCTTTCTCGGATACAGCTATTTGGCTCCCCATGGGACGATCCCGTATACCGCGGGGTCTTTTAACCCGAGAGCTTATCCTGGCAGCACACCTCCTCTCCCTGGCGCCCCCGGTAGCACCTATGGCCAGGTCAACTGGGGCGGTATCCTGAGCGCCAACTACTTCTTCAACAAGAATTGGGGTCTTGAGCTTTCCGGGGACGAGCACATACAGTCGGAAGACTGGCCACTCGGCGACAACAATGCATCGTTCAACTCCAATGACGATTTTGCCGGTGGAGCCGGAGGCGTAATCTACCGCATCCCCACCGACCGATTCACTCCATTTGTCCATGCACTTTTCGGTGCGGAACGAGTCGGCGCAGTGTTTCAGGCCGAAAGCTGGGGTCCGGCGGTGACGGCGGGCGGGGGTCTCGATTGGAACTTCGGCCATCATCTGGCTTGGCGCGTGTTCCAGGCTGACTACCAGTACACCCACCTCAACACCAATAACATCAATGCATTTCGCCTGGACACAGGTCTTGTATGGCACATTGGTTCGATCGCTCCACCGGCGCCGGTGACGCTGGCATGCTCGGCGAGCCCGGAATCGATCTATCCCGGCGACCCGGTCACGGTGACCGCGACCGCCGGCGGTCTGAATCCGAAAGACAACGTGATCTATAGCTGGTCGGGAACCGGCGTGACGGGCAACGGAACTACGGCCAAGGTGGCCACTGAATCGCTGGCGCCTGGCCAGTACAACATTCAGTCCACGGTGAAGGAAGGCAAGGCCGGCAAGGAAGGGCTGAAGCCGTGGCAGACGGCTAATTGCACAGCGGGCCTCACGGTGAAGGCGTTTGAACCGCCGACGATCAGTTGCTCGGCGAGTCCGAGCACGATCAAGCCGGGCGACACGGCGACTGTCACTTCGGTGGGGATGAGCCCGCAGAACCGTCCGCTTACCTATAGCTACTCAGCCTCGGGCGGCACGGTGGCGGGCAGCGGCACCACCGCGACGTACTCCTCGGCGGGCGCTCCGACGGGAGTGGTGGGAATCACCTGTAACGTCGAGGACGATAAGGGCCAAAAGGCGAGTGCGCAGACCAATGTGACTATCACGGCTCCCTACGTGCCGCCTGCGCCGCATGCACAGGCGCTGTGCTCGATCAGCTTTGCGACCGACAAGAAGCGGCCCATGCGCGTGGACAACGAAGCCAAGGCCTGCCTGGACCAGGTGGCGCTGGATCTGAAGCAGCAGGCTGACTCCAAGGCCGTAATCGTCGGTGAGCAGAATTCTGACGAAGCCGCGAAGACAGCCAAGCAGCAGAAGTATGCCATGCACCACAAGCGCGCCAATGTGGATCTGTTCGCCGCGCAGCGCGCAGTAAACGCCAAGGACTACCTGGTGACGGAGCAGGGCATCGACGCTTCGCGCATCAGCGTGGCGACGGGCACAACCGACGCGCAGACGGCGGAGAATTACCTGGTGCCAGCGGGGGCGAGTTTCGCCTCTGACGTAACCGGGACCACAGCGGTGGACGAGACAGCTGTGAAGGCACAGGTACGTAAGGCGCTGCCGGAGAGGCATCCAAAGGCGCAATAGGGCGCGGCTGCCGCTCGCCGCGCAACGTTTCTACCGAGCCCTTCATCCACAATGAGGGGCTCGGTGGAGTTTGAGTAAAGCGTTACCTCCAGCTGCGATTTGAGGCTGGCCGGCATGCGAACCGGCCAGCCTTTCCGCATTTTGGGATTGTTTTTGCTGGCTAGTGAGATGAGTGATTCATTCGCTGAAGAACAACAGCAGATCCTTCGACTCCGTTTGGCCGTTAAACCGGCCAAACTTCGCTCAGGATGACAATTCATTTATAAGCAAACTTCTGAGTCACGGCACTAGAGTTGGTTGCATAAATGCCATCAGCTTGAGAAAACCCATCCCTCAGGGGTTAAACCCCTCGAATTTAGGCGCTTTGAATGGCACAGCTGAAGCCGTGCGCTTTCAAAACGCTATTTATGCAACCAACTCTAGCGCCTTTGCTCCGTGATGCGCGGACTGCTTTGACCTGCACAGCCTTTAAGCCAACTCGCCAAAGCGCCTATTGTCCGCCGCTTTCCGCAGTTCCTTTGGTGTCCAGCGGCTGCGTCACAATCGACACATTCGTAATTCCCGCCTGCTTCACCGCATCCATCACGCTGGCGAAGGCGCCGAACGGAACCGTCTGATCGGCGCGCAGATAAATCGACTGGTGCGCGGGGTCCACGCCAGCCTGGTGCAGCTTTTTCGCCAGATCGTGAATGTTGATCGGTTGATCGTTCAGGAAAATCTGCTGCGCGTGGTCGATCGTCACCACCATCCGTTGCTCGGTAATCTGCTTTACCGTCCGCGTCTTCGGGACATTGACTTCGATCCCCGACTGCAGCACCGGCGCGGTGATCATGAAGATCACCAGCAG
>JAJXXG010000864.1 GCA_021781255.1 Acidobacteriota bacterium | reverse complement strand
TCCGCACCGGAATCCCTTCCCACGGGAGATCACTCAATCTTCGCCTGTAATGGCTGTGAATCCGCCGTGATTCTTGCCGGCATCCTGGGCAATGACTAGCCTCGCCCGTCGCTCGCAGTACCATGACGAGCCGAATATCATTCTCAACCATCAGCTGATCCAGCGCCACTTCACCGGCGTCCGGCACCAATGTTCGTCGCTCCATCGGCATGATCCGGAGACCGCCAGAGCCTGTCCAACTTCTAACTCACTCAGCACCACCGGCAAAGTGCTAACCGTGGTTCACCAAATGTGACGAAGAACCCAACTCAGAGTAGCGAAATCACGAGAAGGGCTGGGACGAAAACATCGTAGAGAAGGCACTCAGTCACGAGAAGAATGGAATCGCCGGCATCTATAACCGTGCTCAATACGCAGATCAACGGAAGAAGATGCTGCAGTGGTGGGCGGATTATGTCGATTCCCTCGCCACTGAATCCAAGATCATCATTGGAAACTTCGGCCGCAATACGATTCGCACCCCCAGTTCAACCTAGAACTCTAGGAAAAGCAAAAACTGAAAACGCTGCATCGATTCAGAATTGCGGCTTCACAGAGCCACGCCGGAACACGCGCGGTTGAGCTTTTGGATCGGAATTTATTAATTCGGCCCTGAAGGGTAAGACTTATGCTGCATAACACACGTCTTTCTGCTCGAAGTACCGTTCCACTCGTCCCGGCTGTTTCTGGATGCTGCGCAGGGCGGCGATGGCGGTGCGTGTCAGAGCCATTTTCGTCCTGCCTGGGGCAGGCTTTGTGACCCGTTGTTTGAGGTCGGCATTGAGCAACTCGTCGGGGTTCAGTTCTGGCGAGTAGCTGGGCAGGTAGTAAACCACGATCTTGTCTGCATTTTCCTTGAGCCACTTGCGCACCGCCTTCGAGTGATGCACGCGCAGGTTGTCCAGGACGAGGAAGATCCTCTTCTCGCGCCCGTAGATAAACCGCTTCATGAAGCCGACGAGTACACGGGCGTTCAGTGCTCCCGAGAAGACCTTCCAACGCATCTGGCCCTTGTTGGTCACCGTCGAAATCACGCTGAGTTTCTCGCGATTGGCGTTGGCCAGAACCACGGGAGTCTTGCCCTTCGGCGCATAGCCGCGGCCGCGCACATCGTCAGAGCGAAGACCGGTCTCATCGCCCCAATGGATTTCGGCACCCTCTTTCTTCGCGGCTTTGGCGACCTCTGGATACTCCTCGTGCATCCACTTGGCGACGGCAGCAGGCGACTGCTCATAGGCCTTCTTCAAGGGCCGCTGCGGCGTGAATCCCCAGCGCTTGAGATACTTGCCCATGTTGGGCACCGTCAGCCGAATGCCATACACCGCCTCGATCAGCTCGCTGACCGCCTGACGGGTCCACAAAGCATAGGCCAGTTTCAACTGATCCGGGGTGCGGTCCTGAATAAGGCGTTGTATCTTCGCCTCCTGCTCGGCGGTCAACTGTCGTCCCCAGCCCTGCGGGCGCCCACCGCGTGGAGTCTCTACTGCAGGCCAGCCCCCGCGTTAGTAAGCCTGCGTAGCTCGGATGATAGCCGAACGGCCCAGTTCGCATTGGGCTACAGTCTCGGCGATGGTCGCGCCTCTCAAACGCATCTTTACCGCGCGCCGTCGGCGCTCATTCAATACCGCTCGCGGTAGTTTATGCCCTTCGGTCCTTTCCATAATCTTGAGACGTTACGGCATAACAAAAAGTCTCATCCCTATGGGCCGGATCAGTAAATGAAGAGATTATTCAATTCGTCGTGACCCAAAATGCAGTGTTAGAATCACGCGTGCATGGTATGATTTCCGATCAATTCCGGGCACAACGGAGTATATAGATGACAACCCTGTTTGAGCAGACGATCAACGAACACCTAACAGTAATCCAGGCTTTAAGCGGTCAAGCTTCTATCTTCGAGCAGATTGCGGATCAGATGTGCCACGCCATATTCAAAGGCGGAAAGATCATCTGGTGCGGAAACGGCGGCAGCGCTGCCGATGCGCAGCATCTCGCTGCTGAATTAGTGGGTCGGTTTTTGCAAGAGCGTCGCGCATTGCCCTCGCTTGCTCTCACGACCAACACCTCCGTGCTTACCGCGATTGGAAACGACTATGGTTATGACCTCGTTTTCCGGCGGCAGGTTGAAGCTCTGTGCCTCGATCGCGACGTGTTTGTAGGCATTTCCACTTCGGGAAACAGTAAGAATGTATGCGCGGCGATCAAAGCGGCGCGCAAGATTGGAGCGTTCACCGTGGCCCTTACCGGAGCTCAAGGTGGAGAGATGGCGTCTCTCGTACACGCATCCTTACGGATTCCATCTACAGAGACACCGCGGATCCAGGAGGCGCACATTCTTTGTGGACACATGCTATGCGATTACATTGAGAAGGCGGTGTGCGCCATCTGAGACAGCGAACTAGCCCGGGTCTCCGCTAGGTGAAGAGAACCTTAATCGTTTCGCACCTTTAGCTCTAGGAACTTGTTGAGATAGGTACCGTCCTGCGACGACGTTTTGAAGTCTGTCGTCTAATAGTCATGCGTGTGACCTGCCCCGTTTTTCTCAGCCAGCCATAACCGGAATTTCTCGGTTTAGTGAAGGGCCCAGTCTTTTTGGCTCTTGACGAGAATCTGTAAGAGTCATCGATTTACGCGGCTTTCTGGAAAGCGACAAGTTGGGTTCTTGTAGCGGCCAGCC
>JAJXXG010001099.1 GCA_021781255.1 Acidobacteriota bacterium | reverse complement strand
GGGTAAGCTGTCGGGTATCGCAATCTACCGAGGCAGACGTTGGAACCTGGCAATGCCCGCTGTTGGTTCTTCCTCGTTCTCTGTCTCCGCCCGTTGCCGTGCTGGATGCGAAGGCAGAAGCGCTTGGCGGCGCGTGACCGGGCAGAACCCGCGTATGGGAAGTGCTTACCATCACCGTTCACAATCCGAGAGTGGTAAATGGATAACGGCACCAAAGCCTGGGCCGTCCCACGTCGAAATACGAGTGCCGGTCAATACCTCGGTCGTTAATTCTTCCGCGCCTCACAGGCTGATGCGAGCGTGCGCAGGCGCGTCCGACCGAAGTGTGTGAGGCTTCAGAACGAAGAAGGAATGGAGTCGCTTGATAGCATCATAACTTACCCTTTCGAGCGGATAAGCCCTCCGGTCGCAATGGCCATTTCATGCATCAATTCCGGTTTATACCAGCGACAAGTTGATAGCCCTTAATAGACGCAACATGCATCACGGATTCGGAAGCGATTCTTGAGCGAAAGTCATTGCTTTGTCGAACAGCTTAGCAAGCAGTGACGTGCCGGGATCCTCAGATGGCAGCGCGTGCATGAACGCAAAAACGTCGAAGTTTGCGATAGGATCATCGCGGTGGGTGCTTGCATAATCGGCATACTCGCCAATCATTTTGGCCCAACTCGTTTTATGGGTTAGCGCTTCCAATCGCTCGAGATCATGTATACTAAGGATCAGCAGCTGACTAATCCGATCAGGATCCACTCCGTGTTCCTCGAGCGCGCTACATAGGCGCGCATTTGCCCACTGTCGGACGGCACCGAGCGAGACCGCATCCTCGTATACCACCAAAGCGGGAATCACCTTCATCGTACTCGTCAGCGTGAAGTTCGCACCTCCTGAATGGATAGTTTCTCCTTTCAGCATACGTGCGAGGCTCTTTGCCAGCTGGTAAACTCCTTTCGGGCCAGCCTTATTTGTTCCGGGCTTACCGACGATGTCCTGTGCGCCCCGCCAGGTGATCTCCGGGATCCCGCCGTATTTCTCCTGATGCATCAGAAGGCGGGCCTTGTTCTCCATGACCAGTGCTATTTGGCCATCGCTCAATAGGCCGTCACATGCTTCGGCAGTCGAGCCGACGAACTTAGGAGAACGCCAGTAGTTTCGAAACGTGTCGTTCTCAATGCCAAACTCTCCGACAAAAGTTGCAATGTACGCCTCGAAAACATATCCAAATACCTCCTGAAAAGCGTTTCCAGGGTAGGCTTCCTTCAGCAGGAAATATACGCGCTCAGTTAAAAACCTGTAAAGACCTGCCATATCGGGGCAGGCATACCGACCTGGAAACACTTCGAGTAACGGACGGGACATCAGTGGAGACGCATCGTCGATCCAACTATTCGCTGGCTTACCGGCGACCGCTTGTGCAAGCATCTCAGGCGTCTGAGCCAAGAGCTGCATGGCACGACAGACATCTCCTCTGCCAAAATGTGGAACGAGATACTGGTCAGCGTCCACTAGTGTCGCCACGGCTTTGCCACCAGCCTCACTTTGGTAGTGAGACCACAGACTCACGGTGATCAGAAAGAAGCGTTCCAACGACAGTCCGTGCTTCTTCTCAAAGGCAGGTCCAAAGGCAGGCAGGTGCCGGCGGCGGAGTTCTCTTGCGATGATTGGCTGGTTCGGCAGTTCGAACCACAACATGTAGGCTCGCGCCAGGATTTCCATGCGGGGCGTCTGGTCAAGAACGCGAATGATGCTGGGTACGAAACAGAAGTTGTAGTCTCGTTTCCATTGCTCGGCGTCCAGGACTGGCTCATGAGCGTGGAGGAGGGTGTTGGCCATGAGGCACATGCGGCCGACTGCGTGCGCCATGGTCCTGCTGTCCTGAACGCCGGATTCCTCCCGACAGGCCCCAACTGCGACTTGCAAAAGCAAAGACAGTTGCCTGCGGTGAAAGATGGTCCATGCCCATTCCATGGTTGGAGCAAGTCTCTTCAGCGCGGTTAGTGCATCCGGCGGTAGCAACTCGGTTGCCAGAGCCCATTGGAGTTGCTCATGCTGGCCGGCTGGACTGGCGAGCTGTGAAGAGATCGCCACGATGCAGCGGATTACCTCCGAGCGTTTCAGCTTCGCCAGCTCGGCGATCAAATCCGCCATCAATATCGGGGAGCCACCGAGATACTCTGAGGTTATGTACACTTCCATCCGAACTGGTCGCGTATTTGCTCGGTTCAGATATCTCGGCACAAGTAGTGGCATACATGGCTCGCAGGAAACAGGCTCACATCGATTAGATCATCAGAGTGTCGGCACAGGAAGATCAGTTGTCCATAAGGGACGGATACTGACGCAAGGCCACGGGTTCACGCTGTCTGGCCGTTGCAACGTCGAGCGCACCAAGAAGCGGACCCTCCCCGCTCTGGTCCTCTCGGCCTCCGTGCGCAGGCCGAGGTTTGCAGCGCGTTCCGGACTGACGCACCGCGTTCAGGAGTTGCTTCAATGCGGTGTTCAATTGATTATCGCGACGGCTCTGCTTCCGGAACGTTCGAGCGAGCGATCGAATGGCCGAGCGGCCGTTGCTGCGTTCTGCCAGCGAAATGATAATGGAGACGCTATTGCTCTCCCACGGTTCGTTTCTTCTCTCCGTGGATGGAGAGCATGGGGACATTGGTTTGTCCGGAAGATTGCTCGGCCTGGAGAGGTGAATTCGGGTCGCCTTCTTGGGGATAGG
>JAJXXG010000866.1 GCA_021781255.1 Acidobacteriota bacterium | reverse complement strand
CAGTTGGTCCACCTTCATCTGCAGCCGGTCGTCAAACCGTGAAACGCTGCCCCGCGCCTTCACAATGTCGCCGCGCTCAAAGTCGCGCGCAATGCGCGGGTCCCCGGGATCCCACACGCGGCCTTCAAGTTGCCCGGTCTTGTCTCCCAGAATCAGGTTCAGATAAGGCTTGTTGTTCTTGGTGGAGCGCTGCTGTTTCAGCAGCACCAGAAAAAAGCTGTCGAAGCCTTTTCCCTCTTCGTAGCCCGCAAGGTCGGCAATATAAATGTCCTTCATCCTGCCCGACAGATTAACGCACGCGGCGCTTCCCGCCCAAACGCAAACCGGGCCCGGGATGCAATCCCAGGCCCGGCGCGCTTGCCTGCGTTATGTCTTACTGCTGCGGCGTCGGAGCGCCCGTGGCAGGAGCCGGCGACGCGGCATCGGTTCCCTGCGGCGCTTGCCCCGAGGGCTGCGTCGCCTCGGCAGGGGCCTTGTTCCTGTCGCTCAGGCGCGTCTTCTCGCCGGTCGTCGTGGCTTCCTTCTTCTTCTTGCCCGTCACATTGCCGCCCAGTCCCAGCGGAGCGGACTGTGCCTGGCGGTCGGCCACTTCGGCTGCGTCCGGCGACTCGGGAGTCAGAGCATCCTTCTGCGGCTTGCTGGCCTTTACCGTCTTCTTCTTTTCCTCTTTTGCGCGATAGCTGAAGCGCGTCTTCTTCTCCGGTGCCGGACCCGCTTCCAGCGGATTCACAGGCTCCGGCGTGTTGTCCGCCGCCTGCGACACCGCACCGGCATCCTCCGTCTGGCTCGCCGCCGAATTCGGCAGCGTCTCCTGCGGGGCCTTGCCAAAGCGGATTTTCTCCTTCTTGCCAGGCTTCATTGAAGCCTGCTCGTTCTTCTTCTTGCCGTTCTTGGTCGCCTTCTCCGGCGTGGCCGTTGCCTTGGCCTCCACAAGCTGCGCCCCTGCGCCCGTCTGCCGGTAGCCGCGTGCGGTCTCGCGGAAGCGTGTCCGCTCCACCTTCTTCTTTTTCTTGGGAGAAGGCGGCGTGTAGGCAGCGTAGGCAATCGGGAAGACCCGCTTGTTCGGGCTCGTGCCCGTGTCCACATACCCCGGCTTGATCTCGATGAATGCCTCGTCGCGCAACTTCGTCAGGTAGTCGCGCATCGCAGGCTCCATCTTGCTCATGTAATAGGCCTGCTCCACGTCCTGCTCCACGTCCTTGAAGGCCGGAACCCCGCCGGGAGTGTGCTCATCCACCTTCAGAATCACGTAGCCCTGCCGCGTGCGAATCGGCGCCGTAAACTGTCCTGTCTTCAGCGGGAAAACCTGGTCTTCCAGCACCTTGGCCAGCGAGCCGCGCTTGAACTCGCCCAGGTCGCCGCCCGTCTGGGCTGTCGGTCCATCGCTGAAGCTGCGCGCCAGTTGCGCAAAGTCGCCCCCCGCATGCAGCTTCGCTTCAACGTCCTCCGCCTTGACCTTGGCTTCCGCCAGCTTCTGCGGGTCCGTCGGCAGCACGCCCCCCGGATCGGTCGGCGAAGGCACCGGCGTGCCCGTCGAGATGAGAATCTCGCTCAGCTTCACGCTCTCCTGCTTCGCGTACTCCTGCTTGTGCTCCTCAAAGTAGCGCTGAGCTTCGCCCGGAGTCATCGAAATCTTGCGGCCCACCTCATCCCGCATCACCTGTTGCGTGATGATGCCGTTGCGGATGTTCGCCTTGAAGTCCTCATAGGAAACGCCCTGCTGCTGCGCTGCCTTCTCCAGGTCTTCAAGCGAGCCAAGATTGTATTGCTTGCGGATATCGTTCAGCCGGTTCACCAGCTCCGTTTCGCCGGTGATGCCCAGTTCCTTGCCCTTTGAAAGCCAGAGCTGCTGGTCGATCAGGTTGCGCAACAGGTCCCTGTGCGCTTCTGAAATCTCCTGCATGCTGGCCCCGCGCTGGCGCTCTTCCTGGTCCAGTTCCTTCATCGCCCGGTCGTAGTCCGAGCTGCTGATGATCTGGTCGTTCACGCGCGCGACGATTTCCTCAACCGTCGTGCCGCCGTAAGGGCTTGCCGCGGCGGTGGCGCGCGTCTGAGCAATTGCGGAACTTGCAAGCAGCACCGTGCCGAACACGAAAGCCGCGGGAATGCGAATGAGTCTTAATGTCATAGGTCGGCACTGGACAGGCGGCAATCTCTCTCCGCCTGTTGCATAGACGCTATTGTAAATGCCAGGAGAGCAGCAGCGCGATTCCTGCGCACATTCCCGCCGGAATTGAGCCACAATCGACGGACAAATTCCCCTTCCAGCCCCGCGCACCCGCCCCGCCCGGCTATCGGAAGGCCAGCCAGCCACGTCAAATAACCCAGTGGTATACTTTAGCCCAAGACCGCCCTGCGAGGCTCCTTCACGGCGCCTGCCGCACCTGCCGTCCGGAGGTTCCTTCCGTCTATGACTCCCCGCGCCCGCAGGGCTCTTTTCTCCCTCGTTCTTTTCTTCACGGTCTGTGCCGTCGTGGGCAGTGTCATGCAGCGCAAGGTCGGGGCGCAGTCCTCTGAGGACGAGAGCCAGATCCGCGACAGCCTCAAGACCTTCACCAACGTCTACGCCCTGGTCGAGCAGAACTACGCCGAGCCCATCACACACGACAAGGCAGACACGGCCATCTACGACGGAGCCATCCCCGGCATGCTCCGCGTACTGGACCCCCACTCCAACTTCTACGATCCAAAGGCCTACGCAAAAATGCAGGAGGACCAGCGCGGCCACTACTACGGCGTCGGCATGGTCATCCAGCAGCAGGGCAACAAGGTCTACGTCATCACGCCCTATGAGGACACGCCCTCCTTCCGCGCCGGCATCCGTCCCGGAGACATCATCTCCGCCATCGACGGCAAATCGGCCGACGGCATGACCTCGGACGCGGTGGCCAAGTCCCTCAAAGGCCCCAAAGGCACCCACGTACAGGTCACAATGGTCCGCGATGGCCAGGCAAAACCGCTGGTCTTTGACCTCATTCGCGATGAAATCTCCCACCCCTCCGTGGACCTCGCCTATCAGATTCGTCCCGGCGTCGGATACATCCATCTCGCCCAGTTCCAGGAAACTACCGCCCGCGAAGTCATTGACGCCATTGACGGCTTCGGCAACCTCAAAGGCCTCGTGCTTGACCTGCGCGGCAACCCCGGCGGGCTCCTCAGCCAGGCCGTCGAGGTCTGCGACCACCTGCTCTCCAAAGGCCAGGTCATCGTCTCCCAGCGCGGACGAGCCTATCCTGACCAGGTCTACACCGCCACGCGCGGCAACGGAGGCAAGACCTTCCCCATCGTCGTGCTCGTCAATCGCAACACGGCCTCGGCCGCTGAGATCGTCTCCGGTGCGCTGCAGGACCACGACCGCGCCCTCATCGTCGGCGAAACAACCTTTGGCAAGGGCCTCGTCCAGACCGTCTTCAACCTCAGCCAGAACACCGGCCTGGCCCTCACCACCTATCACTACTACACGCCCTCCGGCCGCCTCATCCAGCGCAACTACGCCGGCGTTTCGCTCTACGACTACTACTGGAACCACGCCGGAGCCCTGCCCTCCAACTCCACCAACCGCGAAGTCAAGTTCACTGACTCCGGCCGAACCGTCTATGGCGGCGGCGGCATCACCCCCGACGAAAAGATCGAGACACCCAAGAACAACACCTTCCAGGACGAGCTGCTCTACAAGTCCGCCTTCTTCCACTTCGCCCCCCGCTACCTCGCCAACCGCACCGTGGACAGAGATTTTCAGGTGGATGACGCCGTGCTCAAGGAGTTCAAGGCCTACCTCACCAGCGAGAAGATTCCCTGGACTGAAGCCGACATCAACGGCGTCCTCGACTGGGTGAAGATCAACATCAAGGAAAAGATCATCACCAGCCAGTTCGGTCAGTTGCAGGGCCTCCGCGCCCTTGCAGACTGGGACCCCCAGATTCAGAAGGCAATGAACTTCCTGCCCGAGGCTCAGGCGCTTGAAGACAACGCCCACAAGGTCCTCGCGCAAAAGGCCCAGGCTCGCGGCGAAGCCGCACAGGGCGTAGCCCAGCAGCAGCCCCAGTAGTTCATCCCCCATCAACCCCACAGGCCATCCCCACCAGGATGGCCTGCTTGCTTTGCTCTTCCCACAATTGCGGTTGTCATCTTGAGCGCAGCAAAGCGGAGTCAAAAGATCTGCGCTTGCTTTTCGTCCTCTCCATTTAGCCGCTCAACCTTCCGCAACCTCGCTTTGTAACAGGGCACGGCTTCAGCCGTGCCAAAAACGCCGCAAAAACGGATGTAGGCTTTAGCCCCTGAGGGCCGATTTCGGGGTAGCTTCCGGTTTGACGGTCACACGTCCACATCGTCGATTTCTTAATCCACGAGCTAGTTTCAGAGATCAGACGCGGGGACCCCCGTCGGGAATCTCACCGCGTCTGAGAGCCTCGATAATCTGGGTCAACTCCATGCGATCTTCATCTGTGGGAAGGTTGTCGCAATCCCATGACCCAACTCTCCATTTGCCAGGGATTGAGCGCTGTTCAGTTGTCCCGCTCTTAGAAGCCCCACTTGATGACACTCAGCAGGTTTGAGTAGTCATCGGTCCATACTCTCGCCCCGGGCTGCGCCGGATTGGATCGCCATCGAGCAGCAGAGCCCTTGTCGGCTATGAGGCCGGATAGATCTGCTTGGCTGCGCGCCATCACAACCCACAATGAGGCAGCCTTTCCCTCATCCTCCCGCGACTGCGTTACGGCAGAATCGTCTTCCATCAGGCAAACGAGATTCGCATCCTGCGCCAAATTACCCAGCAATGGCGCAAGCTCCAGGTAGCGGCTGGAGATGTGAAATGCAATCATGCCGCCAGGCGCCAGTTTGCGCTGGTAGAGCGCGAGAGCCTCCCTCGTCATCAGATGCATCGGGATCGAGTCTCCGCTGAATGCGTCAAGAATGATGAGTCCATAGCGTGCATCAGATGCGTCGCGGAGCTTCAGCCTTGCGTCGCCCAGCACGATCTTCGCCTTGGGCGCGCATTGTTCCAGAAAACTGAAGTAGCGCGGATCTTCCGCAATATGCATAACCAGAGGATCGATCTCGTAATATGTCAGCGTCTGTCCCGGTTGCAGGTAACACGCCATTGCGCCTGCACCTAACCCCACGATCGCCCAATCGCCGTGAGGCATCCTGGCCTGTTCCGTTCGGAAAATCTGTCCGGCAGGTCCGCTCTTCGAGTAATAGGCCAGAGGCTCACGGCTCCGCGCCGGATCAAGACTTTGAACGCCGTGGATGATGCCGTTGTGGATGAGGTAACGAAATTTTCCGTCCGGAGCATTGGTCACGCGAGAGACACCAAAGAAGCTGCGCTCGGTATCTAAAATGTGACCGATGGGACCCGTATAGAACGAGCTGGCGATGAGCAACGCGGTCACGCCGGCGGCAAATCGCAGGGGCCGCTTATGGAAGCTCAGGCACCACAGCATCGAGTAAGCGAAAAAAAGCACGGTTGGCAACGGACCCGGCTTGATTCCTGCATGGGCCAGCCCAAGAATCACCACGGACATGCAAAGGCCCAGGGCCAGTGGCAATAGCCAGTCTTTGCGCTTCGTCCAGACATCCGCTGTGCCAGTCATCTGCTTTTCGTTGACTTTTTGGCGAAGCAAGGCAGCCAGGATCAGTACCAGCGGAAACTCCGTCGCCGAATGGAACACTACCGGGGCAAGGAGCGAGTTGAAAATGCCGCCAAGCACGCCGCCCACGGAAATCAAAAGGTAAAACTCGGTCAGCCGGGTGACCCGAGGCCTGCTCCCAGCCAACTCGCCGTGGCAGAACATCGCGACACCAAATAGAAGGAGCAGATAAAGCACCATCAGCACAGCAAACGAAGCCCTCATCCGCAAGACAACGGGAAAAAGCCCGAAGAGGATGAGGAGCGGGAGCCACCGAGTAAGCCACTCGTGCGAGATGGGTGGCCGCTTGGTGAACACCAGCACAAAGCTCACAAGGTAGAGCGCCAGCGGCAACACCCAGAAAAGGGGAATGGCGGGCACGTCAGCGGTCAAAGCTGTCGTCACGCCAAGCACCAGGCTTGAAGGCACGAAGGCCAGCGCGATCCATCGCAAACGTTCCCCCCATGTGCCGTTCGTCGCAGTTGGATCGCCTTCCTCATGTGTAGAATCCTGGCCTGCCGCGTGCTTGCCCCAAACCGATAGCCCACATGCAACTGTCAAGGCTACGAATAGCATGTAGCCATAGCTCCATAGATGGCTCTGTCCACTTATGCGGAGCAGAGGCTCCAGGAGCAACGGGTAGGCCAGCAACCCGACCAGGCTGCCAGCGTTGCTCGCTGCATACAGAAAGTAAGGATCGGCTGCCTGTTTGTGATCTGAGTAGGCAAACCAGCGCTGCATGATAGGGGTGCTCGAAGAGAGCGCGAAGAATGGCAGGCCGACAGCAACAAGCAGCGTGGTCAATATCCAGGGCGCCGGATTGCTTTGAGTTGGAGGTTCCCAACCAGCAGGAAGATGCAAGGGTAGTAGCCCCACCACCAACAGGGGCACAGACACCAGCGTTACCTGCACCGCGATTTGCGTTCTTCTGCCCAGCCACTTCATTGCAGCGTGGGCATAAAGATAGCCCGCCAGCAGCACCGCCTGATAGAACACCAGGCAGGCGTTCCAAACCGAAGGTGTCCCCCCTAGCAGCGGCAGCATCATCTTTGCGAGCATCGGCTCCACCAGAAAGAGAAACGCCGCGCTCACGAACAATGAGACCGTGAAAACAATCCCGGGCATAGAGCGAAAAGCTCCTGACAACCCACGCGTTGTTCTTGAATGAGATTCTAGGGATGTGTTCATAATCCGGGAACCACGACCATTACACCATGCCGCATGAAATAATCCACACCTGACAATACTTTTGGTAGGCCAGCGGGACCATCGATAAAGCAGGCAAATCTGCCTCGGACTGTGCTGCCACAGACCTGCCCTGAGCGAGATCGTAGGGTCTGGATTTTCAGACCTGGGAATCCACGAACCCCAATCCGGCAGATGAGCCTTCGCCACTTCACCCACCCAAATTTCTTCCGCGCCGTTTGCACATCATTTCGCCCCGGTAGCGCACAATGGAATTGCAGTAGTAGAAACCAAACCTCCGCTCCCGCTCCGTACCGGATTCCGTCCAGTCACCACCCCGGCTGGAAGCTGGAAGCTAAAAGCTAGCGGCTGAAGGTACCCCCCCCTCCCCCCCCGCAAGAATATTTGCGTTTTTCCACAGAACGCTTGCAGATTATTTCGCAATCTGTGACTCTGTGCCGCCGCAAACGCTCTGTCAGTGCTCGTAGCGCTGCTCGCCCGCTTCAATCGCCAGCGGCAGCCGGTTCTTCTGCGGCGGCAGCGGGCACGTGGCGTAGGGAGTGTAGGCGCACGGCGGATTGTAAAGCTCGTTGAAATCCAGCGTGAGTTCTCCGGGCTGGTCCAGACCGTGGTCGGGCAGTCCGGTGGTCAGGAACCGTCCGCCGCCGTAGGTCGTCGTCGTGCTCGTCGTGTCGCGCAGGATAAAGAACAGCTTGCCCGTATCGCCGCCTTCCAGCACCGGCTCCAGCAGCATTACCTTGCCATGCAGCATGAACTCCGCCGCTCCCGGCGCCGTCATGTTCAGCACGGTGCCAATCACTGTGGAAATGGGCTCAATCTGCCTCGGCTTGTAGGGAATCCACCGGGCCGTGACGCGGTAGTTCGCGTCCGGCGCATACCAGTGCAGTCCGCGAAACGCCGCGCGCGTGGGCGAGTTGGCATCCTTGATGCGCAGCACAAAGCGGTCGCCGCGCGTCAGCACCACCAGCGTCAGGCCGCGCCAGGTGATCGTCGAGGGGTTTGTATCGCTCACATTCAAAGTTCCCTCGCGCGCCGGCTTCCCATCCACCTGCATGCCGGCGGGAAATCCGCCCGCAGGCGACAGCAGTTGCACAACCTTGCCGCTCACCGTAAGCATGCCCATACGGTCCGGAGCCTGCGCGTGGACCGGTATGCTGTTGCCCGCAGCGGCGCCAAAGGAATTGATGCCCGGCTTGAGCCACTCCAGCCCGATGAGCGTCAGCCAGCCGTCCGGCGCGGAGATCTCGCTTTCATAGTGCGCCCGCCATGCATCCACCTGTTGCCGCCACGCCGTCTGCCCCTGCGCCGCCGGGGCACTTTGCGCCAAGGCAAGCTGAGGGAAACACGCAGCCATACACAACAGAACAAGCGCATGTCGCAGCCGCAAACGTCTCATCGTCAATACAACTCCCATCGTTCCCGTGGGTTCATACTAATATGTCGTCCCAGAGTAATAAGTCTTCAGGAAAGTTGAGGCGGATGAGGAACCTGATTCTGTGCAGCATCGCCCTTTTGTCCTGCCTGTTTCCAGCCCTGGCGCAGCAGTCCGAGCCCCAAAATCCCGTATTGCGCCAGCGCCCGCCACAGCAGCCCGGCACGCTGGTTATCCGCGACGGCAAAATCAAGGTCGATGCGGTGGTCACGGACGCCGCGGGCACGGCAGTCACAGACCTGCAACCTTGGGATTTCAAGCTGACCGACAACGGCAAGCCCGGCAAAATCCAATCCTTCCGCTTCTTCGACGGAACGCTGGTCAAGCCCGACCCGCCGGTCGAAGTCATCCTGCTGATGGACATGATCAACCTGCCCTTTGTGCAGGTGGCCTTTGTGCGCAAGGAGGTGGACAGTTTTCTGCGGCAGAACAATGGCCATCTTGCACAGCCCACCTCGCTCATCGTTTTCAATGACAGCGGCTTGCACGTGCTTCCACAGCCAACAACGGATGGCGATGCGCTGGCCAATGTGGTCGGCAAACTCCACGGCAGCATCCGCGTCATGGATGCTGCGCAGGGCGCCGCGGGCAGGCTGGAGCGGCTCCAGCTATCTGTCAAGCAACTGGGGACAATTGCCGTGAACGAGGGCAGGAAGCCGGGCCGCAAGCTGCTCATCTGGATCGGTCCCGGATGGCCCATGCTCGAAAGCGCAGCCAATGACTACTACTCCGAGCGAGACCAGCGGCTTTATTTTCGCTCCATCGTCGATCTTTCCACCTGGCTCAGGGAGGCGCGCATGGTCCTCTATAGCGTGCAACCGACCGAGTTGCGCGCGGATAACCTGCGCCATGACTTCATCTATCAGTCGTATCTCAAAGGCATTAAGTCCGCCAGAGAAGCCGACACAGGCAACCTGGCCCTGAAGGTGCTCGTCACGGAAACCGGCGGCCTCATTCTCGGCCCGGACAACGATCTGGCTACCCAGCTCAACCGCTGCGTCGCGGACGCCAATGCCTTCTACACGCTCGGCTTTGACCCGCCCAAAGCTGAACACCCGGACGAGTATCATGACCTGAAAATCGGCGTAGACAAACCGGACCTGACCGTCCGCACCGCAACGGGGTACTACAACCAGCCCTAGGCTCAAGAGCGTGCCTTGACAGCGCTGTTCGCGGGTTCCTATGATTTTAAGAGGACAGAATGCACGGCTTCGACTGCTAAGCACTTTCAGTGTAAGCAGTTAGATAAGCTCAAACTTAAGCTGGAGCGGCTGCGGGAACTTCAACCAGGCCGTCAGGGAGCAGGAAAAGATGCCGGATGTGCGTGTCAGCCCGCGAGAGCGGCTCGTCCTTACGGCCATCATCGAGATCTACATCGCTACCGGCGAACCGGTCGCCTCGCAGGCGGTTGCGCACTTTTTTGCCAACCGTGAAGGACTCAGCTCCGCCACCATCCGCAACGTGATGGCCTCGTTGGGCGACGCTGGCCTGCTGGAGCAGCCCCACACCTCGGCCGGACGCGTTCCCACCGCCGCGGCCTTCCGATACTACGTCGAACAGATTACGCGGCCAGACACGCAGATGGCGCGCGTGGGCTCGCAGGTCATTGGTCTGCGCGCAACTCCGCAGGAGTCATCACCGCTCAGCGAAGCCCGCCGCGGGCAGATTGAGGAGAGCTTCAGCGGGGTAACCTCAAGCAGCGAATACCTCGAGCGCACCTCGCACGTTCTCGCGCTCGTCTCCAGCGGCCTCGGCGTGGCGCTGGCCACATCCACCGCTGAGCAGGTGCTGGAACATATCCATTTTTCAAGACTTTCCACGGGGCGTGTCCTGGCCGTGCTGGTCACCCAGGCTGGTGCCGTGCAGGACCGCGTGCTCGCCCTGGACCGCGAACTGACTCATCTGGAACTGGAAACAGCCGCCCGCTACCTGAACGAAAACTTCCGCGGCTGGCCCATCGAGCGCATCCGCGCTGAAGTGGACCGGCGCATGGAAGCCGAACGCGCCGCCTATCACCAGATGCTCACCTCGGTTGAGGAGCTGTGCCGCAAGGGCGCGCTGGCTGTACATGAAACTGGACGAGCCATCTATGTGGACGGCATGGCCAACCTCATTGCCGCCGAAGTGGATCGCGAGCGGCTGCGCCAGATGCTGCTGGCTCTCGAGGCCAGGCAGCGCCTGGTCGAACTGCTCACCGCCTACGTGGACGGCCGCCAGCAGGAGGTGCGCGTGGTGGTCGGCCTGGACCAGGCTTCGCCCGCCATGCAGGACCTGGTTTTGATTGGCGCTCCCGCACGGCTCGGCGGCGCAAGCCTGGGAACCGTGGCGCTTATTGCGCCTACGCGCATCCAATATCAGGAGATGATCCACGCCGTGCGCTATATCGCACAGCTCTCTGAGCGCCTGCTCGACGTGCCCGCAGAGTAGGGGCTCCGCTCTCACTGCCAGAGCGGAATGCGTGGTAATGTAAACAGGCCGCAGGCAAAAGCATGGCCGCTCCCCGGCGAGGCAGAAGCGGGCCGGCGCACGCTGCGCAATTTATGATTGAAGAAGGTGAGAAAGATTTTTCGGAGAATGCGAAAGGTTATGCCAGAACAGGAAACAGAGTTGACGGCGCAGGAGCCGGAAGCCGCGGCGCGGGACAATGCAGGCGCCCAGGCAGCAGACCCGGCTGCCCCGGAACCGTCAGCAGAATCAGAAGTTGCGCCCGTAACCCGGGCGGAGTTTGAGCAGCTGACCGCAGACCTTGAAAAGCTCAAGGCCGAGCGCGACCAGCTTGTGGACCGCCTTGCGCGCATGCAGGCTGAGTTTGA
>JAJXXG010000766.1 GCA_021781255.1 Acidobacteriota bacterium | reverse complement strand
CCAATCCCCTCGTGAACACTGAGCGCGCGAAGTGGCACACGTGCCCCTGTTGCGTAGGCAACGTTGCGCGTACCCTGCTCATGATTCCCACCTGGGCCTACGTCAAAAGTAAGGATGCACTCTACGTCAACATGTTTGTCGGTAGCCGCATCCATGTTGGCCAGGTCGCAGGCACAAATGTCGAGGTCATACAGAAAACGGACTACCCCTGGCGCGGCTCGGTTGCGATAACCGTGAATCCGGAGCAAGCCAGCACTTTTTCGCTCTACGTCCGCATCCCAAACCGAACCACGAGCAAGCTCTACAAGGACTCGCCACAGGTCCAGGGCGTGAAGCGGTTTGCCGTCAACGGGCAGCAGCAGACACCCGTTATACGCAAGGGCTACGCCGTCGTGACACGCGAGTGGCGCCCGGGCGACCGCATCGAACTTGACCTGCCGATGGAACCGCAGCGCGTGGTTGCGGACAGCCGCGTCAAGGCAGACCTCGGCATGGTAGCGCTGCAATACGGCCCGCTCGTCTACAACGTCGAGTCCAAAGACAACCAGAACATCGGCCGCAAACTCAGTGATGCGCCACTCAAGGCCGAGTGGCATCCCGAGTTGCTGGATGGCGTCATGGTGATCGCTGGCAAATGGCAGGACGGGACGCCGATGCTGGCGATTCCCAATTTCGCGCGCATGAATCGCGTAGGGTCGCCACACGAATATCCGTCAGATGAAAGCCAGCCCGAAGGTACTCCCGCATCCAGAAGTTCGACCGAGTCAAAGGTCTGGATCTAACTCCGTACCAGACACAAGTTCGCCTGAGCGCTTGATTCAAAGCCGCAATACGACTCCGGGGCAGCCACCGCGCTGCCCCTTCTATTGCGCGGAGTCGCCATCCATGAGCTTGTGGCGACATTGCTCACGCTCTTCCCTGGATGCGGCTGTCAGCGGTATCCACAATCGGAGTGTCAGTCGTTACGGTCACGGATGAATTTACAGAACCAACCGTAAGAGTGGTCGGAACATTCAGGTTTTGTTCGGTCAGCACGCCCCCCTCATTCTGCATCCCGGTTGCCCTTCCCACGCGTCGTTCGCCTTCTGAGGGTGGCACAGGTCCGTAACACAGCGAGGGTCAACAACGATTCGCCACATGAGCCTTGCATTGCGGCCCAAACACCTGACATTGATGCGGTTCGCATATGGCGTGACGGCTGTCACAGAGTCCCTAATAGAAGCTTTTTACACTTAGATGCAGGTTACACTTTCCTGCACTTGCGAAGTTCAGCAAATACAGCTTAGGTAGCCAGGAGCGGGCGGATGAAGAAGACCATGGGCCATGCATCATGCGATATGTTGGGCTCTTTCTTCGCCACCTTCGCGCACGCCACGAGGATGCGAATCTTCTGTGCCCTGCAAGGGACGCCCAAGACCGTTACCGAGATTGCGGCGGATGCCGGCATATCGATTACCAACGCATCCCAGCATTTGCGAATCATGCGCGATCGGGGCGCCGTAATAGCAGATAAGCGCGCGCAGTGTGTGTACTACCACATCGCTGATCCGCGTTTCGTTGAGGCGACCATCTTCATTCATGACGCCCTTCTTGAACGCCTGCTGCAGGAGGCGAAGCAGGCATCGGACCAACCACAGCGCAGAAAGCTGTCGAGCCTTCTTCAACCCGCGTGACGTCGTCGATCGAAGTCATGCACAACAGAACGGAGACATCTCATGAGCGAAGCAACTGCAGTACTCGTAGCCCACAAAGTTATTGATGCGCGCGGAACCGCGTGTCCGGGACCACTTCTCGAGGCCAAGAAGGGCATGGGGCAGATTAAAGTTGGCCAAATCCTTGAAATCAAATCCAACGACAAAGGCTCCCGCAAAGATATTGCAGCCTGGACGAGCAAGATGGGCCATACCTTCCTTGATCTGATCGAAGCCGAAGGCCATGACCGGCTGCTGTTGCGCAGAAATAAATGAGAGCGATTCCCCAATGGATTCCACGCCGGTCCCACCGGGCCGGCGCATTTTCACTGCCGCCTCGCGCGGCGCAGATATGAGGTTGAGGTTGAGGATGAACGAGTCATTCGTCCCGAAAATTCTGGTGCTTGCAACTGAGAAATGCGCGTATCCGGGGGCTGATGCTGTCGGCAAGGCTCACCAGGAGTATCCGTCCAGTGTTTACATACTCCGTGTTCCCTCGCCGGTGCTCTTCCCTGAAGACTTCTATCTTGACTGTTACGCCAAGGGGATAGACGGCATCCTCATCGCTGCGTGCGGCTCTGATTGCCCCTACCATGGCGCGTATGACCGGCTGGCCGCACGGATCGATAGCCTCACGTCGCACATGAGCGCCGGCGGGCTCGAAATTGAACGCATCCGGCTCACCGCCATTTGCACCGTGTGCATCAAGGCATTCCTCAAGGAAGTTGCGCTGATGAGCGACAATCTGCATCGCCTGGGACCGGTCAACCGCACACTCGCGGAAAAGCTTCGCTGGGAATCCGTGGAGCGCATGCAGCCCACTGCCTTATCTCCACGTCTTGTGCCCGCGCTGCATGGAGGTCTGTTATGAATACGCACGTCAACTCCGACTTTCGCCCGGATGCAGTCGTCATAGGTGGCGGAATTGCGGGACTTCAATCCGCTCTCGACCTTGCTGACCAGGATCTGCAGGTGCTGGTTGTCGAGCGGCAGGCCAGCATCGGGGGCCACATGATCGCTCTAAGCAAGGTG
>JAJXXG010000833.1 GCA_021781255.1 Acidobacteriota bacterium | reverse complement strand
TCCGCTTTCTGGGCGGTTAGTCGGCAACTCTGACCTTTCAAGGATTTTCGCCAACGATTTAGCACTTTTGCATCGCCTATGGGGCATTTCCTGACCCCTGCCGATTCTCAATCGAGGCGCAAGAGCAGGTTTTGAAGGGCAGAATTTTACTGATTGGTAAACGTCTCCTGGACCACTCCCGGATAGCATTCGTCTGGCGATGTCTCGCGGCTTTCCACTGTAGCCTGGGCCGGGCCAGCTGCACCATCGAGCAATGGCAGGTGGGGGCATAAGTTTGTATTCAGTGGGGGCAAAAGATTGTAACCAGCAGGCGTTCTTCGATTGCAGCCGAAACGGGTCACCCGACGCCACCTTAACTGCTGGGGCAATGGGCGAAGGAAACCCGACGCGCACTTCATTGCTGTCGGTGCGCAGGTGTGATTTCGCAGCTACGTGCCAGATGCGGAACATGTTGTTCGTATCGAGCACCAAAGCTCCATCGAGATACACCGAGGCCTCCGCATCGATCCCATCGAAGACCAACTCGACGTTGGGGTGCGCGAGAAGCTCCAGCGTTACTGTGAAGTTCAGGCGGTATTCCCAATTTGCATCCTCAATTCACTGCAGCTTGGCTTCGTTGTCGCGGTAGAACGGGACGGGAATTTTCTTGTTGGCCAGAAGATCGAGGTGCACCTCGCCCAGAATCGTGGCCGGCAGCCATTCCCGGCTGCCCTTTCCGGTCTCATCCGTTTGCTGGTGGAATTCCCAACCCTCATCGAGCGGCTCGGTTGCAAATCTTGGATTGGATTGAGCGGGACCGAGGGCCGCACTCATCATTACTACCCCAGTTACAGAGAAGCACATCACGTTGAATATCTTAATGGGACTCTGGACTCAGCGCAGGATTTCGATGACCCGAGCTTCTTCGGGGCGGAGTGTCAGTTCGACGCGGCCGTTATGCGCAGATAGCGTAAGGTTCTCCGCGAGATCGCGCATCCGGTTGGCAGTTTCAATCGAAACGCTCTTCGTGCCCGGCCCCGGATTGTAGTAGAGATAGGTCTGCGGTAGGCCGCGTTCCAGGAAGTTCGTGACCGTCAGGTCCCAGCGAAGCAGCGAGGGATCCGCCTGCGGCTGAATCATCTTGTCGAGCCACATAACGTAGGCGCCGCCGTACACCGATCGGTGGCCCGCAAAGTCACCCTCGGCAAAGGGAGAATGCCCGTGAGCTTCGCGGCTGAGGCGCTCATACGGAATACTCGCGGCGAGGTCGGGACGGCTCTGGTTCTCGCGTGGGAGGTACTCGGGATAGAACCAGCGTAAGTTAGCGGCGACATTCAATGCGTACCGTGCTACTTCAGCGGCCATTTGCGGGCGGTAGCGCAGTGCAGGCATCAGGTACGGGAGGGGAACCATGGATTCCATGCTGTAGGCCTGGCCCGCCGGCTCAGTGCAGAAGCCGGCCATGAGACCGTCGACCGGAGCGCTACCCCATTTCCCTGCCGCCATCAGGCCGATCTTCGAGTCGAGTACAAATTCAAGCGTCTTCGCCGTGTTTGCCTGGTATCCCATCGACTGCAGGCTGGCGGCTGCCAGCACGGCCATGGCTCCGCTGGGGATTTCGTACCACGGATTCTTTTGAAATGCGATGTAGCGATCGATTGCCGTCTTTGCCTCGGCGAGGCAGAAGTCCTTGCCGGTCATCTTCCATGCCAGGAGCATCACATAGCTGTAGCCGCCGATGGCATCCGGCTGCCGGTAAATGTCCTGACGGGTGAAGGGCTTGCCCGCGGCATAATCGAAGCCCTGGTCATTGAAGTTATAGTCAATCTTGCGTGCCATATCGCGTAGGCTTGTGGCAGTCTTTTCCACGCGGCCCAGCCATTCTTGGTCATTGGCGAAACGCGTCCGGATCAGGGCGAACGCCAGCGCATTCACATTCATCAGGTACCAGTACTCGCAGAGCGTCGCGCCGGGGCCGTCGAGGAACATGCCATAGGGCTCGCTGAAGTAGGCCTTGAGCGAGCGCGCAGTTTCCTCGAGGCCCTTGCCGCGCAATTCCATGCCGAGCGCAACCGGCCCGTAGCAGGTGAGACCGCCCTCGTCTTTGGTCTCAAGCGCAGAAGCGAAATACTGACGCCCGTTCTTATCGCGGAGATTGACGCCATGCGCGGTGTTCATTATGTATGCATCGAACGCGTCGGCAAGCGAATGGAAATCCAGAGGCTTGTTTTCAGGCTTCGTCGGTAGTCCACTGCAGCCGGCGGAAGTGGCGGCAAACATGGGGTGCGCCCAGCCCGATATGGCGGTGGCCGCAGCCCCGGCGAAAAATGTGCGGCGCGTCACCTGCACGTCCACTCCGGTTTCCCCAATCCTTTGATCACCCATTCCATCTCCTTTTCCAGCAACGCATAGCAACACGGATATAGCGGCACTGGCTGCTATGCGCCAACACCTCTTCCATGGAATTAAAGCACCATTGTTTCGACGGGGGATGCTGCCGACAAGGGCTTAACATAGCTTATCAGTGGAAAACAAACTGATTACATGTGATTTCCGCGGCCCTTACCGCAGAGGCCAGACCCCCGGAATCCGCAGCGTGTAACTGATGGTCGCGGAGAGCAGATACAGCCCCGCGAAGATCCAGATGACGCCTGAGATACCGAGTAGCGGGAGAAACAGGCCCGCGATTGCCGGCCCGAGAAAGGTGCTCATGCCCGAGCCGAGATTCATGATGGACATGGCGGCCCC
>JAJXXG010000290.1 GCA_021781255.1 Acidobacteriota bacterium | reverse complement strand
ATTGCCGCTAGTCGCGTCCAGCAGATGCTTGCCCTTCGCCAGCAGCCCCTTGCGCTGCGCCTCGGCCACAATATTTGAGGCTGCGCGGTCCTTCACCGAACCGCCCGGATTCACCCACTCCGCCTTGCCGAGGACCTGCACTCCCGGCAGATGCGCCGCAATCCGCTCAAGACGCACCAGTGGCGTATTGCCGATCCGGCCCAGCAGTGCCGTCCCCAGTGGTGTCGTGATCGAATTGGTCAACGTTGCCATCGGTTGTGTCGCCGTGCGTTGCGGTGCTTTACCTGGTTATGCGAGAGTAAAAGTGAGGCAGAATGCCAGTTTCTAGTTTAGCGTTTTGCGGCCGTACCTCAAAATCTTTCCCGGACGAAATTTACAGTTATGCCAAAGAAAATTAAGCCCCGTAGTTACGAAGAGATTCTCAACCAACTGAAAAGTCTTCAATTTGATGTCCGAGAGGTTCCGGGAGTCGCAGGACGTGTCAGGGTTTCCAAGCATGGCTGCGCAGCCATTATCGGCCGCGACCCCAAGGGCGGCATCGCCATGTTCCACAAGCCGGGCATTCTCATGGGCGACGAGATCGCCATTGTGCTCGACCGCGGATTCCAGAAGTTTCTCAAAACCAGTAAGTTTGAAATGGCCGCCACCTACGACCGCCTCAAGGCCGAACACCACTTTGCCGAGGAGTTGGACGAGGTCATCGGCGAAGTCTGCCTCTACAACGAATCGCTCGGCTCAGTCAGCGATGAATACATGTACGATCGGCTGAAGGGTCGCGACAAGGACGGCCCTGCAAAGGGTCGCGCCCCCTGGGATCTGGCAGGCGCCTCCAGCGGCCACTGATCCGCCGGCACCGGCGAACTTCGGCAGCGAGCGGCGGCATCCAATCCAGTGTCTGGCCTTTACATAACTTGGAGGAAGGCCGCGTGCTCACCAGCTTGATGCTTCTCGCTGTCCTCTTCGCCTCCCCGACGCCGGCTATGCCCAGCGCGCCGCGTGGCCCGTCGCATGTTCCGCAGACTGACACCCCACCCATACCAGCAGCTCGCGCCGCAGACTCCTACGCGATCTATGCCATGCTGCTACCCGGAGCCTCCGCTGACAAGCTGGCCCACGCCAACTCCATGCACTGGGTCCTGGCCGATACCACCGTCAACATCGCCGACATGGACCCCGCTATTCCCCCCGACGGCCTGCTCAAGGCGCCAGATGGCGACCGTCAGGGTTTTGAACAAGCCTTGGGCGACTACGAGGCACGCAAGTACCAGCGCTACCAGCTCCAGGCCGGACACGGCCGCCTGAACGGCAGCATTGCCCTCGCCGATGCCGAAGAGGTCAGCAACATCCGCCGCGCCGCTTCCGGCTCCAGCGGAATCGTCTTCTTCAGCGCCGTCTACTTCAATCGCAACCGGACGGCCGCCCTCGTCTATGTCAACGACTGGTGCGCCAACCTCTGTGCGGCAGGCCAGTGGGTCTACCTCGAAAAGCACGGCGGCAAGTGGGTGCGCCGGTCGGGACTCGTCCACGGAGGGGAGTAGTATCTGCTTTGGCTCCCGGAGCTACACTGGTACTGCCATGTCTACACCAACCCTTGAAGCTGCTTCCGCCCTGACCTTTGAACAGAAGCTCGACCGCCTTGCCGACGTCACCGTGAACGTGGGCCTCGGGCTCGCCCGCGGGCAGGAGCTCGTGATGACCGCGACGCTCGACACCCTCCCGCTCGTCCGCCGCATCACCGAGCACGCCTACAAAGCCGGTGCAAAGTACGTCACCACCCTTCTGACCGACGAGGAATCCACGCTGCTGCGCTTTCAGCATGCGTCCGACGAGAGCTTCGACTACGCGCCCGCCTGGTTCTACGATGGTCTGGCCGCCGCGTTCAAAAGTGGAGCCGCGCGTCTCAGGGTCGTCGGCGACGATCCCGGCCTGCTCTCGCAGCAGAACCCTGAAAAGGTGGGCCGCGCCAACCGCGCTGCATCCAAGGCCTACCGCCCCGCGCTCGAATACATCACCCGGCACGATATCAACTGGACCATCGTCGCCGCCGCCACGCCCGCCTGGGCTGCAACCGTATTTCCTAATCTGCCGGTGGACGAAGCCATGGCCAGGCTCTGGGATGCGATCTTCGCGGCATCGCGCGCTGACCTGCCCGACTCCGTCGCGGCATGGAAGGAGCATGACGCCAATCTCCACAAGCGCGCCAAGCTGCTTAACGACAAGCGCTACGCCGCGCTCCACTTCAAGGGCCCCGGCACTGATCTGCGCGTCGGCTTGGCCGACGATCACCTCTGGCTCGGCGGTGGCACAACTGCCGGCAACGGACAGTACTGCATCCCCAACATGCCGACCGAAGAGGTCTTTTCCACGCCGCACAAGGACCGCGTGGACGGCTACGTTACCAGCACCAAGCCGCTCTCCTATCAGGGAACAATGATCGAAGGTATCCAGGTACGCTTCGAAGCCGGACGCGTGATTGAGGCAAAAGCCTCGAAGGGCGAAGAAGTCTTGAACCGCATGATCGATACAGACGACGGCGCGCGTCGCCTCGGCGAAGTCGCGCTGGTGCCGCACTCGTCGCCCATCGCACACAGCGGCCTTCTCTTCAACAGCACGTTGTTCGATGAGAACGCCGCCTGCCACATCGCGCTCGGCCAGGCCTACAGCACATGCCTCAAGAACGGCGACAAACTCTTGCCTGAAGAGCTGGCAGAGCTCGGCGCCAACGAAA
>JAJXXG010001187.1 GCA_021781255.1 Acidobacteriota bacterium | reverse complement strand
GCTTTGCACTGTTCTGGTTCTGGGTTTTCAATTGAGTCATGGTTTGCCTCCTGAGCAAACGGTTACCTGGACGGGGTTCTGCTACTCTGCTTGTCTGTGTAGCGTCGGTTTCATGGCCGGTGCTTGTTGATTTCTTCAGGGGAAGAGCTTTCGGCCAGGATTTCATCGGGAATTCTGAAACTGCTGGCTGGCCATAATGACTCGTCAACAGATTTCTTCGCTCGCTCTCCGAATCCTCCCTGAACTCCCTGACAAGCGCCCGATCGGCACCCACCTACTTGTATCGTTGCCTTTCGAGTCGAGCACTTTAAAAGTGCATGCACATCGGCTCCTTTGGCCAACTACCGTGAATGCGCATTTTGGGTCACGACTGGAAATCGTTTTCTTATGTGACAAGCTTTTTACGCTCCCGGGTTTTCACTTGTCAAGGGAAAAATCCAGATGACAAAAAATTCACGGATTCCACGCAAATCACTGATAAAGCAACTAAATAATCGCTTTATTCTTGAGAAAACAGGGCGGTTCTCCGTCCGGGACAACGCTACCCGTAACGCAGTCAACTCTTTCCGTTCGTGTCGAAACGCAGCGTCAGAATCAAAGTAACCGCTTTCTGCACTTCTTCTCCCCGCGCGGAAGGATGCGCAACCCATTATCCGAATCGAAGCGCCGGAGAACATCCTCTCGTGGCAGCTTTGGGAGAACTGAACCAAAAGAGCCCGCGGCAAGGACGCTTGCCTTGCCACGGCTGATTTGGGCTTCGAGCGCCGGTTCGCGCCTGCTCCTAGTAGCTCAGTTCCAGCACGTTGATCGAGTACGGCTCAAAGCGCTGTTCAAATTTCGCTCCTGCCGTGTCAATCTTGTGCTCCACCGGCACAAGAGCCTCGGGATTCGTGATGGTGTTGGTTGCATTGGGCGATTTGCCGCTGAGCGTATAAAGCATCGCCGCCCGCTTCACCTTTGCGGCGCCGTCGAGCGTGATGCTGATGGGCCGGACCTCAGACGTCGCATTCACGACTTTGATGAACACCTTGCGCGCCTTCTCATCGCGGGTGACCGACGTGTAGACCCGCGGGCCTGCATCCGCAAGCGTGCTGGCCACCACTTCAGTGCCCAGGTGCCTGTTGAACAACAGTTGCGCCCAATAGCTGGGCGAGCCGTAGCTTGTGAGCGCGTCATAGCCGATCAGGTCAGTCTCCCACTGCATGCCGCCGGGGTTCACATTCACAAACAGCGGCGCGTAGCTGGCCATGATGATCAGGTCGCTGTTGCGCTCCATGCCTGTCATCCAGGCAGCGTCGCCGAGAGCTGACTGCAGGTTGGGCGTAGGAGAGCCCTCGCGCGTGGCCCACTCTCCGACAAAGATCTTCGGCCCGTTGCGGTCGGCTTTGTCGTAGTGGTTCGCATCGGAGAAAGACTTCTCCGCCGACATGTAAAAGTGCTCATCCAACACGTCAGGCTTCATGCTCTTGATGGGCGCCGTAGCCATCAATTGCAGATCCGGATAACGGGGCTTGATCTCCTTGTAGTACTGCGCGTAGCGGCCGTCATAGCTGCCTGACTTGTCGAACCAGTCCTCGTTGCCAATCTCTACATAGGCCAGCTTGAACGGCGCCGGGTGTCCGTCCTTCGCGCGCTCCGCGCCCCACTTCGTATCTGTGCCGCCGGAAACGTATTCGATTTCATCCAGCGCGTCCTGGATGTAGGGCTCCAGCGCCGGACCGGGATCGACGTGCTCCTGCCGCATCGAATAGCCGGCATACACGGCCAGCACCGGCTCCATCTTCAGATCCTCGCACCACTCGAGAAACTCCAGCAGGCCCATGCCGTCCGACGAGCGGTAGCGCCACGGACTCGGGTGCGTCGGCCGGTCAACCCAGGGACCAATCGTCTTCTTCCACTCGAAGCGCTCGGAGATGTGGTCGCCTTCGAGGTAGTTGCCGCCGGGGAAGCGCAGAAACGCCGGATGCATCGCCGCCAGCTTCTCCATGAGATCAATGCGGTTGCCGTGGGTGCGGTCGTGGTACGTCGGCGGGAAAAGCGAAACCAGGTTGAACCAGACCGTTGCCGGATGCGGAATCGTCAGAATCAGGTGATTGTTGGCGCTCACCGGAACCTGCCCGGTCTTGAGCGTAAAGGTGTACTGCTTCCATTCGCTTGTGAGGCCCGTGACCGTCGCGGTCGCAGCGGTCGCGCCCGTCTGGTCATTCACCACGCTCACGGTCACGGGAGTCCCGGCGTTATCGGTCTTCGCATAGAAAGAGCTGGAATAGGTCGTCTGCGGTCGGACTGGAATTCCCCAGTAGCCGTCGTTCTGCACACCGGCGGGCAACGTCTCCGTAGCCGCCGTCACGGCGACCTTCAGGCTCCGCGGCAGCGCGGCGCTCGGCCCGGTCTGGGAATCAACGGAAATATTGACCATCGAGTTGCCGCGCGCAACCATCGTCCAATGATTCAAGGCGCGCCGGTCCTGCCCGATGGCGCGGTCGCGGACCAGTTCGGCATAGAGCCCGCCGTCATAAGAGAAATTAATCTCCTCGGTCATCAGGCCGTAAAGCATGGGACTCACCTTGGCTGTGGGGTGATCCATCTGAATGGTCAGCGAGGGTCCCTGGGCCGTCAGGCGCAGGGACAACACAAAGGCAGCGAGCAGAGCGGGCGCAAAATATCGTTTACTCATGAGGAGCCAATATTACCGGCCTGAAAGCTTCCTGACAACAGTGATAACGTTTTCCCACAAGGGCCATCCTGCCGCCTGCGTTTTCCCGTGGAGGGTCACCACGCCGGAATTCCATGATGGCCGGCATTGAGCTTGCAGGCTTTTCTCTGCGGATTCCCTTTCGATCCCCCGGCTGATGCCAGATGCATGCCGCTGTATGCCATGTCTTTTCAGCAGGCTGGACAGGGTCAAGCTGCCGCGAACCATGCCGCGCAACGATTCGGCCCGCCCGCGACCCACCCCTTGCGCTATCATTGCGTCTATAAGGGTGAGTGGCTCGTGTCCCCTTGGGCCGCCCCGGTGGTGTGTGTGTCTCGACTCTTCCAGCGATTTGTATTCGTTCTTGCCGCGTCCATTTTTGTCGCCCTGGGCCTGGGATTCACGCTCGGCCAGTTCGGCTTTTTCGGCGTTCACGCCGGCGGCGAGCAGGATGGCGCCTACCGCCAGATGCACGTCTATGCCGAGGTGCTCAAGCGCATCCAGAGCGACTACGTCACCGAGCCCAACATTGGCGCCGTCACCACGGGCGCGCTGCACGGTCTGCTGGAATCGCTCGATTCCGACTCCAGCTACCTGACTGCGAGCGAATACAAGATTTATAAAGCGCGACCTGCGACCGGCGTGGCGCAGATCGGCATCACCGTCTCCAAGCGCTTTGGCTACGCCACCGTGGTCAGTGTCCTGCCCGGTTCGCCTGCGGAAAAGGAACACCTGGCCGACGGCGACGTGATTGAGTCGATCGGCGACCAATCCACCCGCGAGCTGTCGCTGGCCGTCATCCGCCTGATGCTCGAGGGCAAGCCCGGCACATCCGTCACGATGGCCGTCATCCGCCCGCGCAAATCGGACCCCGACAAGCTCACGCTCACCCGCACAATCTCCGCGCCGCCCGCGCTTAGCCAGCAGCAGTATGACAACGCCAGCATCCTCTATCTCAAGCCTGGCGCGCTCACCGCGGCCCGCGTGGACGAAATCGCCGCCAGACTCAAGGCGGCCGGAAAGTCGCAGAAGGTTCTGCTCGACCTGCGCGACTGCTCGGAGGGCGACGCCGCCGATGGGCTGCGCCTGGCCAACTTCTTCATTAACCAGGGAACGCTGGCCACGCTTGAGGGACAGAAGTTCCCAACCCAGACCTTTGCCGCCGAGCCGGCCAGGTTCATCACCAGCGCTCCCCTGGCGGTGCTTATCAACCGCGGAACCTACGGCGCGGCCGAGCTGACCGCCGACGCCATCAAGGACGCCAAGCGCGGCGACGTGGTTGGCGAACGCACCTTTGGCGAGGGGTCGGTGCAAAAGACCATCGAACTGCCAGACGGCGCAGCCCTGCTGCTGACAGTGGCCAAGTACGAGGGTCCGGACGGGAAGAAGATTCAGGATGAAGCCGTCACGCCTTCGGTCGTGGTGGGCACAGCAGCCGAGGACGATTTTGACACGGAAGCGCCACCATCCAAGGGAGACGAGCCGCTCGACAAGGCGCTCGAACTTCTGAAGTCAAAGAACAGTTGAGTTAGCTCTCCTCCGCTGGCGATTTGAAGCGGGCCGTGTGCTGGTGCCTGGCGTGGTACAGGCACGCCGCTCTCCGCAGGCTCGCCGACCTGAACCATGCTAGCCTTAGGCTTGGGTATCCCTGCGTGTGGTGATCGCGGAATGCCCGCGAGGCCTGAAGCTCTTGGCTGCCACCCCCGATCAGTCTTCCCAACCGCGCGGCCTGGGCCGGATCCACAGGCTTGAGCCTCAGCGGATTCCTCTCTCGCGACGGCGCAAGCTCGCCGGCCGGATCGCGCTGTCTGTGCTGCTGCTGCTCGCCGTCATCACCGGATCGCTTGCCGGGCTCATGCTGGTTTATTCCGTCGATCTGCCTCAGATCAACGACCTTGAGCGCTATCGCCCCTCCACCACAACAGACCTTTACGACCGCAAGGGCCGCGTCATCGGTTCCTTTGCGCTTGAGCGCCGCATCGTAGTCAATTACGACGGCTTCGCGCCGATACTTCGCAAGGCCGTCATCTCCATTGAAGATAAAAACTTCGAGTCCCACTGGGGCATCAACGTCCTGCGCATCGCCGGCGCTTTGACGCACGACCTTCGCAGCCACGGCCGTTCCCAGGGCGCTTCCACGCTCACCATGCAGCTTGCGCGCAATCTCTTTCTGTCCTCAGAGCGAACTTACGCCCGCAAGATTCAGGAGGCCTACCTCGCCATCCAGATCGAGCGCGCCTTCACCAAGCAGCAGATTTTCACTCTGTACGGCAATCAGATTTACCTCGGCAGCGGCATGTATGGCTTTGAGGCTGCCTCACAGTTCTACTTCTCAAAGCACGCCAAAGATCTGACGCTGACCGAGGCGGCGCTGCTGGCCGGACTGCCCAAAGGGCCTGTCGCCTACTCGCCGCTGCTGAACCCTGAGAGATGTCTCCGCCGGCGCAACCTCGTGCTGAGTGAGATGGAGTCCGACGGCGTCATCACCCACCAGCAGGCCGAGCAGGCCCGCCAGTCTCCGCTGGGCCTCAATCTCTCCCAACCCAATGCTTCTGTCGCTCCCTGGTTCCAGGAGGAAGTTCGCCGCGAGTTGGAGAAGCGTTTCGGCGCCGAACAAGTCCACGAGGCCGGCCTGCGCGTGGAAACCACCCTCGATCTGGACCTGCAGCAAACCGCCAACCGCGCGGTCAATGACGGACTGGCAACCTACGAGCGCCGCCACGGCTGGAAGGGCAAACTGGAAAATGTCCTCGCCGGCGGCTTTACGCTCGCCAGCTACAGGCATCCGGACTGGGCCACCTCCAGCGGTCCCGGTGACTACGTGCATGCCGTCGTCACCCGCGCCATGCCGCTGCAGATTCTTGCGCGCGCAGGCTCCGCACAGATCATCCTGTTGCCTGCCGACTGGCAGTGGACCGGGCAGCGCTATGGCGACGCGCTTGTCAAACCCGGCGACATTATCTATGTCCACCTGACCGACGCGATGGAGGGCAACGCGCGCCGCGCCACGCTGGAGCAGGACTCCGGCGCACAGGGCGCATTGCTCGCCATGGACAACACCACCGGCGACGTGCTGGCCATGGTTGGCGGCCGCGACTACGCGCTCTCACAGTTCAACCGCGCCACCCAGGCTGAGCGCCAGACCGGCTCCAGCTTCAAGCCCTATGTCTACGCCACCGCCATGGAAGAAGGCGCAAAGCCCACGGACATCATCGTGGATGCGCCGGTGAACTTTGGCGGCTATGCGCCGCACAACTACGAGAATGACTTCAAGGGCGCCATCACCCTCACCACAGCCTTTGCCGAGTCGCGCAACGTGCCGGCCGTCAAGCTGGCCGCGCGCGTGGGCATCCACAAAGTCATTGACCTGGCTCACCGCTTCGGCGTCACCACGAACATTCCCGCCTACCTGCCGATTGCACTGGGAGCCGCTGAAATCACCCTCGAGCAGCAGGTGGACTCTTATTCCGTTTTTCCCAATGATGGCATCCGCGTCACCCCGCGCCTGATTCGCAAAGTCCAGAATTACGACGGCATCACGCTATGGGAAGACCGGCCCGAAGTCAGCGAAGTCGTCAGCCAGCAAACGGCGCGCTCCATGATGGTCCTGCTCCAGCAGGTCACGCGCAGCGGAACGGGCGCTGCCGCCGCGCAACTCAACCATCCCCTGGGCGGCAAGACAGGCACCACCAGCGACTTTACCGACGCCTGGTTCCTCGGCTTCTCGCCCTCGGTCACCTGCGGCGTCTGGGTCGGCTATGACAACCGCGAGTCGCTGGGCGAAAAGGAAACCGGCGCACGCGCCGCCCTGCCCATCTGGTTGACGTTCATGCGCGCCGCCATCGCCGGCAAAGACGATGAGCAGTTCCTGGCCAACCAGGACGATGCTGAGGAAGGGTCTTCAACCAAACCGCCCGCAGAGCCGGACGCAGCGTCACGCGCAATGCCCATGGGGCTGACCGCGCAGCATCTCTCAGGCGCGCAAATGCAGGGATCAGCGCTCAAACATCCGCTGCCAGCCGGAAGTACCGATTCGCCCGCGCCACGTCTTTGAATATCTGCTCCTTCAGCGCCTCGGGCGAGGGCCAGGTCATTTCCGGTCGCAGCCTGAACAGGAACTCAAGCTCCACCGGCGTCCCCTCATCCATGTCTACGGGCTCGAAGTCCAGAATGTGCGATTCGACGGCAAACGACGCTTCGCCAAACGTTGGCCGGTTGCCCACGTTCGTCACTGCCTTGAAGCATCGCCCGCCGACCGTCAGGCGCGTCACATAGACACCGAACGCGGGAAGCTGCCCGTCATATGCCGCCAGGTTCACCGTGGGCACCAGCAGCCGTGTGCCGATGCCTCGGCCACGGGCGGGCGTGGAGAGAACGGCAAACGGCCTGCCCAGCAACCAGCGCGCTCTACGCATGTCGCCCGCCGCCACCAGGTCACGCACCGCCGAGCTTGAAACCTCCAGACCATGCACGCGCACCGCCTCATGCACGTGGACGGCAAATCCGAACTCCGCGCCAAACTCCGCCAGCTCTTTTGTTCCTGCTTCGGCGCGGCGTCCAAAGCGGAAGTTGCCGCCCTCATGCAGCCCGCGCACGCCAAGGGCCTCCACCAGAACCTGGCGCACAAACTCCCGCGCCGGCAGACTGGCAAGCGCCGCATCGAACGGCAACACCAGCACGGCATCGATGCCCGTTAAAGCCAGCAGCCGCACGCGCTCCGCGATGGGCGTCAGCAGCCGCGGCGCCTGCGATGGCCGCAGATACTGGTCCGGGTGCGGGTCAAACGTGATAGCCACGGCCCGCGCGCCCGACGCCTGCGCCTCTGCTACCACGGCAGAGAGAATTTCCCGATGACCTGCGTGTACTCCATCAAAGTTGCCGATGGCGGCCACGCTCGGGCCAAATCCCGGCGGTACCTCGGCAAGCGACTGGTAAACCGGAATCATGCCGGCGGCGTGCTCGCTCATAGGCTCCTGGGCCCCAGTTTTACTGAAAACGTGAGATCGTCGTAAGCGAGCGCCATGCCCTCGGGCAGCGCGCGGTTGGTCGCGGCGTGGCCCAGGTCGTGGGCAATATGGGTGAACCATGTTTGCCGCGCGCCAATGCGCCGCGCCCACTCCACCGCCTGGTCCAGAGTGGCGTGGCTGGGGTGCGGCTTGTGGCGCAGAGCGGAAATGATCAGGCAGTCGATTCCCTCCAGCAAGGCAAAGCTCGACTCAGGAATTAAACTTACGTCGGTCAGATACGCAGCGTTGCCGAAACGAAAGCCGGAGACTGCCATCTCCCCGTGCAGTAACGGCACGCGGACAAATTCGACGCCATGCACCTCGGTCCGCTCTTCCAGAGGCTCGATCCGCACGCGGGCGCGGTTGGGATAAGTGGCATCCGGCGAAAAGGTGTAGTCGTAGATGCGCCGGAGCACTTCGGCTGTCTCCTGCGAGGCATACAGCGGAATCGCGCCGCCCTCGCGCGAGACGGTAAAGCTCAGCGGACGCAGATCGTCCAGTCCCAGGATGTGATCGGCATGGCTGTGTGTATAGAGGACTGCATCCACGCGCGTGAGCCCGCTGCGCAGCGCCTGCTCGCGAAAGTCCGGGCCGGTATCGATTACCACCACGCGCTCGCGCCCGGCCTGCTGCACGCGGAGCAGCAATGAAGGTCGCAGCCGCCGATCGCGCGGGTCCGTCGAGGTGCACACCGCGCAGCCGCATCCCACCGTCGGAACCCCCATCGAGGTTCCTGTCCCGAGAAGTGTCAACAGACCTTCCATCAGTTCTTCAGCGCTTGCCCGGCGGCGGGGGCTGCGGCGGCTGCATGCCCTGCAGAGTAATCATGCTGGTCAGCTCAAGAAATGCCATGCGCGCCTCAAAGAGCACCGTCTGCAGCGTCCGTTCCTCGTCCGCGGTCAGATTGCCCCTGGTCTTTTCCGCGAGCACGCCCATCAGGTCAATCGTCTGCCGCGCGCCCAGAATGTCCACCCTTGGCCGCTGACCCTCCTGCGTGCCGGCGCCCATCTGAATCATCGCCGAGAGGTACAACTGCTGCACAAGGTTCTCAAAGCCAATCGGCGGCTGCGCCCCGATGCCCGGATTCTGCGCGCGCACCAGGTCTTCGAGCCTTTGGGCTGAAGCATCGTATGCCGACTTCTGCTGGAGGCTTTCCTCGGCCGTGGGAGCGGGCGGCATCTCAAAATGCTCCTCTTCCGCCGCGGCAGCCTCCGGCGCCGGTTCATCCTTGCTCTCCGGCACAACCAATCGTGGACCAGCGCTTGTTGCCTCGGCCTCGGGAGCGGGCGTTTCCACGTGTTCCTTCTCTTCGTCCGCTTTGAACTTGCGGCGGTCAATCACTTCAAATTTCGGCGTATCGCTCATGGTTTCAGGTTCCCAGTCAATTCAGAATCAAAGATTCGGCGGCGAAGCCAGCACGCGGGCAGTGCCCGTGGCCTCTCCCGCGGTGTAGGTCAAAGCCTCAGTGCGCGCCTCGGCCTCGGCGCGCATCATGCCCAAAGCAAAAATGCGGCTGCCTGCCGCCAGCTTCAACTCGGCTGCGCTGGTAATCTTTCCCGCCACGGCGCCGTCGAGCATCAGTTCGGCGCCGGCATCCGGCACAGGCCCCTGCAGTTCGAGCTGGCGCAGATGGCGGTGTACGCTGCCCCGGGAGCGGATGCGTTCCACAATCTCCTGCCCCAGGTAGCAGCCCTTGCTGAAGTGCAGCGCGCGCATCTGCGCTGTCTCCTGCGGCAGGTCGCGCTCCGCCATGTCGATGCCGAACACGGGAATCCCCTCGGCAATCCGAAACGCCTCCAGCGCAGCCGCACCCACAAGAACTGCGCCTGCGGTAGAGAATGTCCGCCACAGGCGGATGACGCCGGCAACGGGCGTCCAAAGCTGATAGTGCGGAGCGAGTGCGCCGTAGCCGCGAAAAATCCGCAAATCCAGCCCGTTCCACTCCACCCGCGTGCAGGTCATGGGTTCTGATAGCGCCGGCAATCCCATCCGCTCCAGCACCTCATCGGCTTGGGGTCCGGCCAACCCCAGCGCCGTCTCCTCGGCGCCGGGCTCCATTCCTATCGGGACCAGTTCCACATCGTCCATGATGATGAAGTGTTCCAGGTGGGCAATGAGCCGCTCATACTGGTCAGCCGCAATCTCCAGGTTCAGGGAAGCATCCCCCGTGACCGCCTCTTGTTCGTGATGCGGGGGCTCTTGGCCTTCCCGCCACACGGTCAGGTCGCCCTGGATGCGTCCCTGGGCATTCAGAACCAGGTTCCACGCCCCGGTATTCGATTCCAGGTCATTCACCGTGTTGGTCACCATGCCGCTGAGCCAGCGAAAGCGGTCCTCGCCGCGGACAGCGACCCGTCGCATCCAGCCCAGGTCATGCACCGCCGCGCCCGCTGCCAGCGCCGCTGTTTCCGCTGCTGGCGCGTCCAACTCCAGTGGGGTGAGCGCGCCGTGGTACTCCACGAGCTTTGGCGGCCTGGCCGCCGACGCAAGCAGCGTAGCCAGCGCGGTGGCCGGCGTAGGTATCGCAATAACCGAATCGCTCATAAGAAAGCACTTTTGTGGTCCCGCGCACACTTTTCCTGCGCAAACGTCGCGCCGGACCGCATCCTGATTATAGCCTTGCAATTGGATGCCGGGCGCGGCGTTGATGTTACCGAAATCACGAGGAGTCCGAATGAGCAGAAAGCCCGAATTGGCGGAACAAACCCGGCGCATGTGGATGCTCGCCCTGGCCCTGTGTCTGGGCCTTGCCGGAGCAGCGCTGGCGCCACCGGCCCTCATTGCCCAGCAGCCAGCCGGCGCAGCGCAGTCCCCGGCCGGGCCGCAGGTTCAGGCTCCGGCAGCCCCCTCGCCCGGACAGAAGTCCAGGACCGCGAACCACATCACACCCGAGCAGGCGCAGCAGCTCTTCGGGCTGGTCGACGATCTGCTCAAGTTCTCCTCGCAGGAGACGGGCCTGCCCATCAAGAACGCCATCAAGCGTCAGCTCACCACCCGCGCCGCCATCGAAAGCTACCTGAAAGAGAAGTTCAGCGAAGACGAAGACGCCAAACGCATGCAGCGCAGCGAGATCGTGCTGAAGAAATTTGGCATGCTGGACCGCGATTTCGACCTGAAACCGTTCCTGCTTTCCCTGCTCAAGGAGCAGATTGAAGCCTATTACGACCCCAAGACGAAGACCGTCAACCTGCTGGACTGGGTGAGCGCGGACGAGCAAAAACCCGTGCTGGCGCATGAACTGACGCATGCCTTGCAGGACCAGCATGTGGACATGGGCAAGTGGAGCGACCAGACGCCGCCCGATGTTTCGGTCAACTCCAGCGGCGACACGGAGCACCTGGCCAAGGACGAGTTGGATACGGCCCGCAACGCCGTTGCAGAGGGCCAGGCAATTGCGGTGATGATGGACAACATTCTGAAGCCCATGGG
>JAJXXG010000593.1 GCA_021781255.1 Acidobacteriota bacterium | reverse complement strand
CGATCTCCTCTTTCTGGTCACAGTCGCCGACTGCCAGGGGTTGAGCTACTACTCCGCCCCGTCTCTGTGCGAGCGCCTCGTCATGGATGCGCCGATGCTCGACGCTGCCCGCATGGATCTGCTCCGAGCCGGGCTGGTCGCTTACAAGAAGCCCCTTTACCAGGTGCTCTCCCTGGGCGATGCGATCGGTCCGAAGAGGGCCGGGGCGCCCGGCGAGTGCATGGCCATCGGCGACGTCTTCAAAAAACTTGCGGGAGGCGCACGGTGATCGACTACGAAACCTTCTCCCGAATCAAGCACCTCCACGAGATAAAAGGGCTCACCGCCACTCAGATCGCCCGCGAACTCGGCCTTGACGACCGGACCGTGAGACTGCGGATCGATGCTAAGCAGTTTCTGCCGCGCAAATCGGTGCCACGGTCAAGCAAGCTCGACCCCTTCAAGGAGACGGTCGTCCAGATGGTGGAATCCTACCCCTATTCGGCTCAACAGATCCTTCAGCGTCTCAGGGAGGAGGGCTTTGACGGCGGTTATACTGCGGTGAAGAAGTTCGTCCGCAAAGTTCGCCCAAAGAGGGAGAAAGCCTATCTCAAGCTCGCCTTCGCGCCGGGTGAATGCGCCCAGGTCGATTGGGGTTCCTACGGTTCGATCCGGGTCGGCGAAACCATGCGCCGCTTGAGCTTCTTCGTCATGGTGCTCTGTTATAGCCGCCAGATCTACGTCGAATTCACGGTGTCTCAGACCATGGAACACTTCCTCGCCTGCCATCAGAACGCCTTTATTGCGTTCGGCGGGGTCCCCTCCCGAATCATGATTGATAATCTCAAAACTGGGGTCCTCAAGCACGCGAGGGGGGAGGCACCGGTTTACAACGCACGGTACCTGGACTTCGCCCTGCATACCGGCTTCACGATCTCGGCCTGTGGCGTTGCCAAGGGGAACGAGAAGGGACGGGTGGAAAACGGCGTCGGCTAAGTGAAGAAGAACTTCCTCGCCGGAGCGGATCTGCCGGACTTCGCGGCCATCAATCCGGCCGCGAAAATCTGGCTCGACACCGTCGCCAATGTCCGTATCCACGGCGAAACCCGGAAGACGCCGGCGGAGATGCTTTTGTCCGAGCGCCCCCATCTGCTGCCGCTCCCCTTGCACCCCTACGACATAGGCAATATTGCCTGCGTGCGGGCCAATTCGCAGTTCCGCGTCGCCGTCGACTCGAATCGCTATTCCGTCCCCGCCCGATTCGCAGGGCATCCACTCACCATGAAGGCGTACCCGGACCGGCTCTGCTTCTATCACGAGGAAAACCTCGTTGCCCGGCACAGCCGCTCCTATGAGCGCAACCGCGACTTCGAGGACCCGGACCACCCCAAGGAACTCATCGTGCAGAGAAAAAAAGCACGGAATCAACACCTCTTCCAGCGTTTCCTGGCGCTATCCCATTGTTCGCTCGATTACTACCGGGAACTGGATAAGCGCCATCTCAATAGCGGCCATCATGTCAGAAGGATCGTCGCGCTGGCCGAAATCCACGGCGAAGATGCCGTGGCGTGTGCCATTGCCGATGCCATGAAACTCCACGCCGTAGGCTCCGACTACATTGCCAATATCCTCGAAAGCCGGGCCCGAAAACTCCCGGAACCGGGGGCGCTGCACCTGACGCGGAGGACCGATCTTCTTGATCTCACGGTGGAGGCCCCGGACCTCTCCATTTACGAAGGCAAGACAACAACGACTCGGGAGACACCATGAACGACGACAAAACCATCAACCAGCTCGAAGAAGACCTCCGCATGCTCTGCCTCCCCTTCATGGCGGAACACTACGGCCAACTGGCAGTCAAAGCTGCTCGTGACTCCCTGAGTCACGCTGATTATCTCACCCGACTTACCGAGGGTGAACTGAACCTGCGACGGGACAAAGCCACCGTGCGTCGCATCAAGAGCGCCCGTTTCCCCGTCGTTAAAACCCTCGACCAATTCTCCTGGAGTTGGCCCAAGAAGATCAATCGTATGGCGGTTCAGAACCTGTTCCGTCTCCAGTTCATGGAAAATCATTCAAACGTCATCATGCTCGGAACCGTGGGCTTGGGTAAAACCCACATTGCAACAGCACTTGGATACACGGCCTGCCTCGCCGGTAAGTCTGTCCTCTTCGCGACCGCCGTCGACACAATCAACACCCTCGCCGCGGCTCAGGCGGCCAGCCGCCTTAAGGCAGAACTCAAAAAGTACCTGGCTCCATCGCTGTTGATCCTTGATGAACTCGGCTATCTGCCGATCGACAAGCATGGCGCCGACCTTCTGTTCCAGGTCATCAGCCAGCGCTACGAAAGGGGTTCCACGGTCATAACGTCCAACAGAGCGTACAAGCAATGGCCAGAGATCTTCAACAACGACAGCACCCTTACCTCGGCAATCCTTGACCGTTTATTGCACCACGCGGAAACCGTAGTCATTGAGGGGAAAAGCTACCGCATGAAGGATCAACTCGAAGCCTAAGGCACCTCTCAGGAAAACCGGCGCTCGGCACCACGAAGAAGATGTGAGGTCGAGCGCCTTCTGCATTTCTAAAGCGCCGCGTTTGCTACAGGTTCGCGAAACCGCTCACAGTAGATTGGTGCTATGGAAGGGAATGAAAGAATATACGCAAAAAAGCCCCACCCGGTTTCCCAGGTGGGGCTTTTCTATTAAATTCCCTGCGGCGACCTACTCTCCCACACAGTTACCCATGCAGTACCATC
>JAJXXG010001048.1 GCA_021781255.1 Acidobacteriota bacterium | reverse complement strand
CCGGAAGTCTCGGGGTCGGCATTTTTCGTGTATGCCATGGCGTGGGGAATGAATCATGGCCTGCTTAATCGCGCACGGTACCGGCCCGTTGTTGTGCGCGGCTGGAAGGGACTTGTTTCGCACATTTATCAGGATGGGCGGCTGGGCTGCATTCAACCGGTGGGAGCGGCTCCCGGTGCTTATACCGCAGGATCCAGCTATGTTTTCGGAACGGGAGCGTTTCTGCTGGCAGGATCTGAAGTTGCTGCGATGGGCAATTGACATGAGCGCGCCGTTGCATCCAGTGCGGATGACGAGATGACCATCTGCCACGCTCCCGGTCGCAATTGAAAGGAAGTTGAAAATGAGAATACTGCAATTGGCTGACTCAATCCGCTTCAAGACCATGACCACTGAAGCATTGCGGGACACGTTCCTTATCAGCGATCTGTTCCGTCCGGAAGAGCTTTCCTTTGTATATATCGATTTGGACCGCACGATTGTTGGCTCGGCTGTTCCGACGACGGCTCCGATTCAACTGCCGACCTACGATGCGCTGAAGGCCCGGTACTTTACCGAGCGGCGTGAGCTGGGGATTCTTAACATCGGCGGAGCGGGCCGCGTAAACGTAGGCGCGCAGGAGTTTGCTCTGAACCGGCTCGACGGCCTTTATGTCGGGCGAGGCAATGAAGAAGTGCAATTCTCAAGCGTCGATCCGAATCGGCCGGCAGAATTTTATCTCCTCAGCTATCCTGCGCATGCCGAGTATCCTACGCAGTTAATTCGCAGCGAGGAGTTGGAAAGGACGAGGATTGGGGCGGCGGAAAGCGCCAATGCGCGGGAGATTACGAGGCTGATCCATCTGGATGGAGCGCGGAGTTGTCAGTTGGTGATGGGCTTCACGCAGCTTGCTCCAGGAAGTGTCTGGAATACGATGCCGCCACATACGCACATGCGCAGGTCGGAAGTGTATTTGTACTTTGACATTGCCGAGGGAGAGCGCGTCTTTCATCTGATGGGGCCTGCCAAAGAGACGCGACAGATCATCGTTGCGAACAAGCAGGTGGCGGTTTCACCGGGCTGGTCCATTCACGCCGGCGTGGGAACCAGGAACTACGCCTTCTGCTGGGGAATGGGCGGAGAGAATCAGGTCTACAGCGATATGGATGCGCTGGCGGTGGCAGACCTTCTATAGTGCCGAGGAAAGGAACAGGGTTGCAATGATTCTGGAACAGTTCAGCCTGCAGGGCAAAGTTGCTTTGGTTACGGGATCATCGCGCGGCCTTGGCGCGGGCATTGCACTGGCGCTTGCCCAGGCGGGCGCGCATGTTGCGCTGCATGGGTCACGCGCGGTTCCCCAGTCCACAGTGGCGGCGATCGCCGCGACTGGCGCGCGTCATATTGAGTTGAATGGAGACGTCAGCAAGGCGGTGGTGTGTTCGATGCTTGTCGAGCAAGTGGTCGAGCACTTCGGGACGATTGACATCCTTGTCAACAACGCAGGCATCATCCGGCGCTCGCCTGCTGTTGAACACTCCGATGAGGAATGGCAGGCAGTGATTGAGACCAACCTGACCAGCGTCTTTCGCCTGACCAAGGCAGCGGGAAGGCATATGCTGGCGCGCGGTTCTGGAAAGATAATCAACATCGCTTCGCTGCTCACATTCCAGGGCGGTGTTACGGTCCCCTCCTACGCGGCGGCGAAGGGCGGCGTAGGGCAACTGACCAAATCCTTTGCCAACGAATGGGCATCGAAGGGCGTGAATGTGAATGCAATCGCGCCGGGGTATATGGAGACCGATAACACACAAGCTCTTCGAGCAAACCCCGGGCGCTCACGCCAGATTCTCGAACGCATACCGGCAGGCAGATGGGGCTGTGCCGACGATCTGGCTGGCGCTGCGGTCTATCTTGCCTCCCATGCAAGCGACTACGTGCACGGCCATGTGCTGGCGGTTGACGGTGGCTGGCTGAGCCGTTGATTCATTGCCGCGTCGCAAATGAAAAGATGGGCGGCTCATAAGAAGCATGGAAGGTGACTGTGCGGCGATATGACTTCGCCGCGCAGTCACGGCATGTTCGCGTTGAGAGGGGCAGTACGACGAACACGTCTCACCGCAGATTTGTCGTCTGAAATGGCAGACCCGTGATAGGCCAGTGGCCGGGCTGCGCTTCAACATTGGGCTCCACGGCTACACCGGGGAAGGATGCAGGCGAGACTGTCACGTTCCAGCCATCGAGCACCACAAGCGCATCCTCGCCGTTGAAGGCAGATGCATCGGCATCGATGGTGATGGTTCTGCTCTCATCCGGCGTCAACGAAACATAATTGTCACTGTAGTAGACCGGCAGAATGCGATCGCCGGAGTTTTTTCGGCGCAGTTGCAGATGAGCCATCATCGCGATGTGGGTTGTTGGGTTGTGCAGCGTAACTGCTAGCAGGCGCTTGCCGCCGGCATCCTTCCATTCTGCCTTGGCTTCGAGTGCAACCGTGGGCAGCTTATCAAGATCGGTCAGATCATCCGGATGCTCGGGTTGCGCGCGCCAGTAGAAATTTGTTGAGAGCAACTGGCCGTGCGCATCATGCAGTTCAAGCGCGAGAAAGTGGACCGTTGAGAGCGTCGTGGGGAATTCGATTTTCCCAAGGTTGGTGGCCCGGTCTGCTGAAGCAGTTACTGGAATGTCATGCTGGGCAGCGATGGTGCCGTCAAGATTGTAGATGGAGACGTGCGCCAGCGCATCCGCGACTGGATAAGGGAGATTGTTGATGACCTGCAAGTCGCCAGTGGCTTCGTTGAACTGAATGTGCACCAGTTCTGAGGCGTGCATGACGGCAAAGAGCGATGCGTTGGGCTCGAGGTCGTAATGGTAGAGCTGCCAGACGAAGCTGGGCTGGGCCGGATTGCTCATCCACGTGAGGATCGCGGTGGTGGGATGGAAGAGTTGCGCATTGCGCCCCTCATACATGGCGCGGAAGGCCTCGTAGTTTGCCAACTGCGCCTTGCGCACGAAGTCTGCCAGGTTGGCGATCTTTCCGTAGCGGCTGGCAATAATGCCCGGGTACGCATCTCCGCGTTGCGCCCCCTTCGCCAGGTCGTGTTCGGCCCAATCGTCGCTTATTGTTTCCCAATCCTTTTGGGGCATCATGCCGTGAATGGATTCGAGCGTGGGGACTGAGACGCTGCCGGTCTCAGTCTTGAAGAAGTCATCGTGGACGACATAGAACTCGCGCGGGGTACGCCAGGAGTAAGGGCCATGCGAACGAACTCCGTGCCCGTCAGTCGAACTGGGCTGGTAAAGGCGCGTTGGCTCCAACTCCTTCATCAACTTGCGTAGAGCGGCGTCAATCTCCGGGGGCGGGAAGCCTTCATTGCGGCCGCACCAAAGCGCAATCGACGGGTGGTTGCGAAAGCGCAGAATCTTTTCCCGCGCGTTGTCAACGTAGGTGGATATATCGGTTGGGTTGGGTCCGTCAGACGGATTCGGCTGGAAGAATTCATCCCACACCAGAATGCCGTACTGATCGCATAGCTCGTAGAAGTCCTCGCCCGTGCTTTGCCCGACCCAGTTGCGAATCATGTTCAGATGAGCCAACTGGTGCATGCGGATTTCCGCTTCGAGCCGCGCCCGGGGAATGCGCTTCATCGCTTCATCGAGCCCCCAGTCGCCTCCGCGAATAAAAACAGGGACGCCATTGACGGAGATGGTCAGATTCTCAGTGCCGGGAACGCTGTAGGAAATCTTGCGGACGCCAAAGCTGACGTCCTGCTCATCGGAGATCTTGCGGCCTGACTGGAAGGTGAGGTGCAGTTGGTAGAGATTCTGCGGGCCGTATCCGTTGGGCCACCAGAGCCTCGGATTCTGCATGTGGAGCGCTGGAGTTGTCGCGGAGTCAAAGGCGACTTGTTGTGAGCTGTGGGGAGCAAGCTCAACCTGCTTGCGGAAGGTAATATTCTCGATTGTGCCCTGAACCACGCCCTTCATCGGCTTGTCACTGATATTTTCAACTGTGGCCTGGATGGCAATATCGGTGGAATCAGTCCTGGGCAAAGGCAAATCAGTGGTGACAAGCGGATCTTTCAGCAGCACCGGCCCGGTCGCGGAAAGGAAAACCTTCTGCCAGATCCCGGTATCCCGATCACGAATGGCGGGAATCCAGTCCCATCCAATTGTTGAGAGAAACGTCGGGCCGTCAATGGCTGACTCGCCGCCGTTCTTGCCCATGCCGGCGCGCAGGGTGTGCTCATGTGAAACTCCGGGATGGGGCTGAGGCGAGACAAGCACAGCGATAACGGCCTGCTTGCCTGGCTTGACCTTGTGCGTGATATCGAAGATGCCGCGACGGAAGGCTCCGCGGATCGTGCCCACCTGGGAGCCGTTCACCCAGACTTCCGCGGCATAGTTGATGCCATCGAAGTTGAGCCAGATGTGATGGCTTTTGTAAGACTTCGGCACTTCAAGCAGCGTCCTGTACCAGTAAGATGTGCGCGCCAGGCTCTCGGGAATCACCTCCGGGCGATTGTTTTCTCCGTAGAGCGGCTCCGGATACACATGATTGTTCACGAGCGTGGTGAGCACGGTGCCCGGGACTGTCGCGCGATACCAGCCGGTGGTGTCGAGCTGTGGCTTTGAGATCTGAGATCCAGTCTGCGGAACCTTCGAAATCTCCTGCAACTGCCATCCCGCGTCGAGAGTCACGGATGGAGGCGGGGCCGACACTGCTGCCGCTGCAACAGGCGCCAAAGCTACAAAAATGGATGCCCAAGTCTTGAATAGTAAGCGGGTAGGAACGATCTGCAACGGAGTCACCCTTCCTGAATGGGATATGCGAGTCTAAAGTGTCATTGCGATGGATAACTGCTGTTTACATTACGGCGAAGCGCGCTTGCCAGACCGATAGAACGCCCAAGGCAGAATGGCGGTTGATATTGAAGCTTCTCGCGCATGTCATTGAAGCGGCTGACCTGGCTATGCAACGCCGGTCATTCTCAATGGGAGCGAAGGCGTTGATGATTGCAGCGCCCGTCCGCCTTGCGTCTGGAGGATTATTACCTGCAGAATTGCGCGTGTCAAACCATGCCGTGGCGCGCTCGCGGAGTTTTCAACCTCGCGGATTTGGAGTAGTCTCGGCCCATGGTAAACAGCAATTTTCACGTGATGGCGAAGCCCGTCGGCCCCATCTGCAATCTCGATTGCAAGTACTGCTTCTACCTTGAAAAGGAGGTTCTCTATCCGCAGGCGTCAAACTGGGCCATGCGTGACGAGGTGCTGGATTCTTACATCCGGCAGTACATCGAGGCGCATTCGTCAGCGAGCGTGCATTTTGCCTGGCAGGGCGGCGAGCCCACGCTGCTTGGCGTCGAGTATTTTCGCAAGATCGTTGCGCTCCAAGCGAAGTACTCCAACGGCAAGCGCATTGAGAATGCCCTGCAGACGAACGGAGTTCTGCTGAACGACGAATGGGCGAGATTTCTTCGCGATGCGGGCTTCCTGATTGGAATCTCCATCGATGGTCCGAGGGAGCTGCACGACGTCTATCGCGTTGACAAAGGAGGCCAGCCGACGTTTGATCGCGTGATGCGCGGGATGGATGCATTGAAGCGCCATGGGGCGGAATTCAACACGCTGACCACCGTTCACCGCGCCAACGCGAGGTTTCCGTTGGAGGTTTACCGCTTTCTCAAGGCCAACGGCAGCGGCTACATGCAGTTCATCCCGATTGTTGAGCGCATATCGCAGCAGGCCACGGCAGACGGGCTGGTCCTTGTCTCGCCGGCGTTTCATGATGCGGCCACGGTGACGCCATGGTCGGTTGAGCCGGATCAGTTTGGGCAATTTCTGTGCGCCATTTTTGATGACTGGGTGCGACACGATGTGGGGAAGAGCTTCGTGCAACTGTTCGATGTGTGCCTGGAAATATGGTCGGGATTCGAGGCGAGCCTTTGCGTGTTTCGGCCAACCTGCGGCGCGGCTCTCGCCATTGAGCATTCCGGCGATTTGTACTCATGCGACCATTTTGTATATCCGGAAAATCGGCTCGGGAACATCATGCAGTCACCGCTGGAGTCGCTGGTGGAGTCAGAGCAGCAGCACCGCTTTGGAAAGGCCAAGGAGTCCACGCTGCCGAAGTATTGCCGCGAATGTGATGTGCGCTTCGCATGTAATGGCGAGTGCCCGAAGCACCGGTTTGCGACCACACCGGACGGGGAGCCGGGGTTGAATTTCCTGTGCGCGGCATACAAGCGGTTTTTTCATCACGTCGATCCTTATATGCGATTCATGGCGGCAGAACTTGCTTCGGCAAGGCCCCCTGCCAACGTGATGAAGTGGATTGCCACGGGAATTGGCAGCAACATGACGCAAAAGACTCGCCGTAATGAGCCTTGTCCCTGCGGCAGCGGCAGGAAGTTCAAGCATTGCTGCGGCGCTTCCGCATAGGAGGCATTTCGTGCTGAAAATATTGCCGGGTGCGCGCAACTTGACATCTGTTATGTTGTTGCGATGAGCAGAACCACATTTCATCGCGGTGCGCTCCTTGCGGTTGTCGCGGCTGCTCTTTTTTGTATGCTTCCGGCCACTGCGCACGCTCAGCAGGCTGTTCAGCGGCAACTGGAGCGCGTGGCGAAGGGCGACGTGAGCGGGCCATTTGCGCCGAGCTGGGACTCGCTGGGAGCCTATCGCGTGCCGCAGTGGTTTCGCGATGCAAAGTTTGGCATCTTCATCCATTGGGGCGTGTACTCGGTCCCGGCGTTCGGAAGCGAATGGTACTCGCGCAACATGTATCAGCGGGACAATCCCGCCTTCAAGCATCATGTTGATACATACGGCCCGCAATCGAAGTTTGGGTACAAGGACTTTATTCCGATGTTTCGCGGCGAGCATTTCGACGCCGATGCATGGGTGGATCTGTTTGCGCGTGCCGGGGCGCGCTACATTGTGCCGGTGGCGGAGCACTGTGATGGTTTCGCCATGTACGACTCCGGGATTAGCACATGGAATGCTGCGCGAATGGGACCGCGACGCGACATTGTCGGCGCGCTGGAAGCGGCCACGCGCAAACGCGGGTTGCACTTTGGAGCATCGTCGCACAGGGCAGAGCACTGGTGGTGGTATGACGGCGGCATGAAGTTTGACTCCGACGTACAGGATGCGCGCAACGCAGGTCTTTACGGGCCTGCGCGCCCCATGGCGTTGCCCGGCGCGAACGAGGCCAAGGAGCCGGATCCGAACCATCTGGAGCAATGGCTTGCGCCGGACGCCGCCTTTATGGACGACTGGCTGGCACGCAGCTCAGAGATTGTCGATAAATATCATCCTGACTTGATGTACTTTGACTGGTGGATTGGGCAGCCCGCATTTCAGCCTTATCTGAAACGCTTTGCGGCCTACTATTACAACGCGGCTGCGCAGCGGGGACAGGGCGTTGTGTTGACCTACAAGGATTATGACTTTCCTGAGAGCGCAGCCGTTCTGGACATTGAACGCGGCAAGCTGGATGCAACGCGACTGCTGCCCTGGCAGACGGATACGTCAGTCAGCGTTCATTCCTGGGGATATGTTGACCATGATGAATACCGCGATGCCAAATCGTTGATCGATGAACTGGTGGATGTTGTGAGCAAGAACGGCAACCTGCTGCTTAACGTTGGACCGAAGGCTGACGGAACGATTCCCGCGCAGGCGCGCGCCGTGCTGCTGCAGATGGGCTCGTGGCTCCAAACCAACGGCGAGGCGATTTATGATTCGCGACCATGGCTGCTCTTTGGCGAAGGGCCCACGCGCGTGACCAGCTCCGCGCTTAATACGGACCGGCAGCAGTTCACGGCCGAGGATGTTCGCTACACAACGCACAACGGCGCACTTTACGCCATCGCACTCGGCTGGCCGACAAGCGGCGAATTGCAACTGCGTACGCTGTGGCAAGGCACGCCGTACCTGGCAGGGCCTGTGTGCTCTGTCCAATTGCTCGGATCAAGCAGCCAGCTTAGCTTTGAGCAGCGCAAGGACGGGCTTCACGTCCGGCTGCCGCAGGCCAGGCCTGATGAGCCGGCTTTCACATTCCGCATTCTGTCAGCGGGCGGCAGAGGAGGCGCTTGCGGGTATTAGTATCCGCCGTGCTTTTTGTTGTTTTGGCCTGCGGTTCCTCAGGGCCCTGGCGCGCGGTGTTGAGTTGATATGGTAGCTTTTTTCATTATGTTCGAATCGTCCGTCATTCCTGCTTCCCGGCACGCGTCGCGGAAGCGTACCGCATCTTTAATCCGCATTCAGCGATTTATTTCCCGGTTCGTGACCGCATTTGCGTTTGCGTGCCTGGTTTTGCAATCTGGCGCAGAATCGTATCGCGCAACGGCGGCGGCCGGAACCATCCAGCCTTTGGCGCTGCGCTGCGATTGGCGTGAACAGCCGCTGGGCGTGCAGACAGCAACTCCGGTGCTGAGCTGGATTCCATTCGCGGCTCATCCGGGGCTGCGCGGCCTGCATCAGACGGCCTATCTCGTGCTTGTGTCGTCGGCCCGTGCCAGTCTGGAGCGCGCGCGAGGCGATGTGTGGGATAGCGGCAAGGTGGATGGCGCAGATGTCACGCGCGTGCGTTATGCCGGGCCAGGGCTGCGATCGCACACGGTCTACTGGTGGAAAACGCAGTTGTGGGATGCGCAGGGCAGGCCATCGCGCTGGAGCGAGGCCGCTTCGTTTACAACGGGACTCTTGCATGCACAGGACTGGACCGCGCGCTGGATCACCGCAGGCGCGGATGTGCTTGGCGCGGATCCGCAGCATTCGGCCGCGGCACTGCCCATCTTTCATCACACATTCAAGCTGAGGGGGAAAGTGGCGCGAGCGGTGATGTTTGTCTCCGGTCTGGGCCAGTATGAGGTGTCTCTCAACGGGAGACCTGTCACCACGAGCGTGCTGAATCCGGGCTGGACGGACTACCGCAAGACGGTGCTGTACAACACCTACGATGTCACCGGCGCAGTGCGTGCCGGCGAGAATGCGGTCGGAGTTCTGATGGGCAACGGAATGTACAACGTGCCCCAGACGCCGGGCCGGTATCTGAAGTTTACGGGAAGCTTCGGCCCGCCGAAGCTGATTCTGCAGATGCAGGTGAGCTATGCGGATGGCCGGGAAGAGACGGTGGTCAGCGACGCCTCGTGGAAGGTGGCAAAGAGCCCTGTCGTGTTCTCCTCCACATACGGAGGCGAAGACTTTGACGCGCGCATCGCTCCAGGCTGGACGCAGGCAGGATTTGCAGACAGCACATGGGCGAATGCAACCGTCACAGACGGCCCGGGCGGAACGCTGGAAGCGCAGCGGATTCCGTTCATCGCCGAAACGCGCGTTTTCCATCCGATCAAGATCGCTACGCCGAAGCCGGGTATTACGGTGTACGACCTCGGGCAGAATTTTTCAGGATGGCCGCGGATTACAGTTGAAGGGCCGGCGGGGAGCAGCGTGAAGCTCATCCCGGGCGAGCTGCTTGATGACGCGGGCCTGGTGAGTCAGCGTACCTTCCACGGTCCGGTGTGGTTCACCTACACTCTTGCCGGGCGGGGAGTCGAGCGCTGGCATCCGCGCTTCACATACTCCGGGTTTCGCTATGTTCAGGTGGAGACTGTGCCGGCGAAGGGCACGCACGACGAACCGCGCGTTGTGGAGCTGACGGGCGCGTTCGTGCATTCATCAGCGCAGGAGGCGGGAACATTCTCGACGGACAACAGTCTCTTCAGCAGGATTCACACCTTGATTGATATGGCGATCGAGAGCAACATGCAGAGCGTGCTCACCGATTGTCCGCATCGCGAAAAGCTGGGATGGCTTGAGCAGACGCACCTGATGGGCGACGGATTGTTCTACGGCTTCAATGTGCACACGCGGTACGAAAAGATGTCCAGTGACATGGCCGATTCGCAGTTAGCCAATGGCCTGGTGCCTGAAATTGCGCCGGAGTATACGGTATTTACCGGCGGGTTTCGTGATTCGCCGGAGTGGGGCAGCGCGGTAATTCTGAGCCCGTGGACGGATTACCGCTTCACCGGCGACCTGAACCTGCTGGCTACTCACTACGACCAGATGCAGCGTTACGTGGATTACCTGAGCAGCAAGGCGTCGGACCATATCCTCAGTCATGGGCTTGGCGACTGGTATGACATGGGGCCCAAGCCACCGGGATACGCGCAACTGACGGGCATGAAGGTGACCGCGACTGCCGTCTACTACCAGGACCTGACTGTGCTGGCGAAGATCGCCGGGCTGCTGGGTCGCGCGGACGATGCGGCGCGTTATATCGCTCTGGCCAAAGAGGTGAAGGCCAGCTACAACCGCGAGCTGTTTCATCCTGAGAGCAATACCTATGACACCGGCAGCCAGACCGCCGAGGCGATTTCGCTGGCTGTGGGGCTGGTTCCCGATGACCGGCGGCAGGCCGTGATGGACAGCCTGGTGGCCGATGTGCGCGCGCACAACAATCATCTGACCGCTGGCGATGTGGGCTTTCACTATGTCATCGAGGCGCTGCTCGCAGGCGGGCGGTCCGATGTCATCAATGACATGGTGTCGCGCACCGACGCGCCGAGCTATGGATACCAGCTTAAGATGGGCGCAACGTCGCTGACCGAGGCGTGGAATGCAAATCCGACCAGTTCGCAGAACCACTTTATGCTGGGTCATGCTGAAGAGTGGTTCTATCGCGGGCTGGCAGGGTTGGACTTTGACTTATCACGGCCAGCAGGAGAACAGATCATTTTAAGGCCGCAGATGGTGAGCGGCACGGGATCTGCCGGCGCCGTGTACGACTCCGCGGTAGGGCGTGTCGCAGTCGCATGGAAAAACACGCAGGGCCGCACGGAGATCGATGCAACGGTGCCTGTGGGCCGGAGCGCACTGGTCTATGTGCCGGGTGCGAGTCCTGACGGGATTGTCGAGTCAGGAAGGCCGGCGAAAAAAGCCACGGGAGTAACCTGGGTGCGCAGCGAAGCAGGCGAGCAGGTCTTCCGCGTGGAGTCGGGTGAGTATCACTTTGCTGCTTCCCGCTGAGATGCTGCGGCCTTTCACGCGGGTGTCAGGAGCCGGATGAGAACTCGACCATGATTTTGCGCATGGATGCGGGGTTGGCGCTCCATCGCTGAAGAGCCTCGCCTGCTTCTTCAATGGGGATGACGAGGCTGATGGCGTCTT
>JAJXXG010000624.1 GCA_021781255.1 Acidobacteriota bacterium | reverse complement strand
CGCTGGCAACCGCGGTGGCGTTGGGAATGACGCCCCCGGTCTTGAGGGGACGCAGAGTTTCGACGATCAGTTCGATATCGTTATCGTCCTCATAGCGGATGATGAAAGGCCGGAAGGCTGGAGGGGACGGCATAAGCCAAAAACCGAGCTTGGTCACGATGCCATAGTTGGATTGGCTGAAGATTCCGTCAAGGAAGGGACCGTAACCCCACTTGAAGATCTGCCAGGTATTGGAATTGGGAAGGGCACCCATGCCGGTGCGCAGAATCTCGCCATTGGCCAGGACCACTTCCATGCCGCATTGCATCATGAAGTGTTCGCCATAAGGCGTATAGCCATTGCCGCGATCGAGCGTATTGCCGACGGGGCCGACAATGGCTCCCGGAGCCGGTACTGAAAGCCAGACAGGCAGGTTTCTCTCCTGAATGTAGTCATAGAGCTGCTGGTAGGTGACGCCGGGTTCGACCAGGGCGGTGCAGAGATCGGCATCCACGTCGATGATGCGGTTCATCAGGCGCAGATCCATCACCACCTGTCCGTGCGTGGCCGGAGCGGCCGAGCCGTAGCCCAGATTGCGTCCGGTCGAGATGGGCCACACCGGCACCTTGTACTTGTTGCAGACCACGAGGCATTTCTGGATATCTTCGACCGATCGCGGCGTAATGGCTGCAGAGGGCCTGTGCTCGACATCGGGCACGGCCAACATGATCCTGCAGTATGGCGCCAGCTGGCCAGCGTCGGTGATCACACCGGAATCGCCGAGGATGGCGCGGTATTCCTTTATCGCCAGGTCGAAGACCGGTTCGGTAATACCCTTTGGCAGCGCGATATATTTTGACATTTGAGCGTTTCTCCTAATCCGAAGTCGGTTGTGCCGCAATCATCCCTGAATGAAGAGGGAGGTAAGGTTCTCGGGCCGCTGAGGGCCCCGGTCTGCCTGTGAGAGAGATTCCTGCCGGCCTAATGAGCAGGGACGCGTGCTTCCGCACGCGATTTGCACCAAAGAGCCGCCGAGCAGGGCGGGCCAGTTTTGATTTCCGAGCCCATCCAGGAACGACGCGCCCGGTGTCTCGCTTTGCATTGCCGTGCTGAGATGATGACGGTGCATCAAGGCCGGGCCGCTTACGGTATGCCGGCCAACCACCGGGAGGCGCAGGCCGTTGCTACGCGCCAGTTCTACGAGCAGCACGCCGTCTGCGGGGCTGAGCAAAGCGACCAGAGGCCCCCGGGACTGCAACATGCCTGCTAACAGATCCCGTGCCTGGCTCAGATCATCGACGAGAGATTTGTTCAGGCAGACGACCGATGGGTTCGCACCAAAGTGGCGAGCTGAAGCGAGTGCGCCTTCGACGAACGGAGCGTCCAGGCTGGAGCCTGCGACAAGGATTTGGATTGAGCCGGGTTGCGAAGCCAACCGGAAATGCTCCCCGGCATTTGCCGCGAAGGCGGCCAGCCTGCCGGTGAGCACGCCGGAGACTCCGCTAAGAACCAAGCCTTTGATCACATCACGACGAGCAATGTTCAAGGTGTCCCTCCTTACTTTGGCGCATTCACGTTGCTGTTGACCGGAGCGGTGATGCTCGGCGGCGGCGCAATGTAGCCGGGTGTGGTTTTGTGCGCAGGGTTTGGTTCCGGGCTCTTCTCCAGCATCTCGGCGAGGCGCTTGAGCATCGCATCGTCAATATCCGTCACGCGAAATGCCGGCATGGCTCCCGGCCCGACGCGAACCATGTCTTCGGTGAGCTGGGCGGGGTAATGGCGCCCTTTGAGCTCGGGTCCGATGCCTGTGTCATGACAGTTTTTGCATATCTTGTCATACACCTGATCCGGGTCCTTCCACCGGCCCGCGACCTCGGCGCGCGTGTCCGGCTGCGGAGTGGGCTTCGGTGCGGTTTGCGGCGCACTTTGGGAGGCCGCGCTTACCGCGTAGATGACTGCGCCCGCAAAGAGCGCCAATGCTGCAAGATTCCTGCCTGTATGATTCACGGCCCTCCCTTTCTCACTTTTCCGCTGCATTAAGAAGCTACCAAGCCTCATCTGCTTTCTCCTTCTCTTGCTTCGAGTATAAGTACGCGACGATTCGATCAATATCTTCTTCGCTGATGAACTGTTTCCACGCCGGCATGTAAAGTGGCGGAGCCGGTCCGTTGGCTTTATCGAGCGGAGGAACTCTTCCCTTGCGAACTAACTCAAGAACTTCGTCATGTGTGTAGTCCTGCGCGAGGTGCACCAGCGCAGGCACCTCGCCGCCCTGGGCATTCCTGTTCGGCGTGCCGCCCTGCAACTCGGCGCCGTGGCACCCGGCGCAGCCGAAGTGCAGGAACTCTTGATGGCCGGATTCGATCGCCGCCTGGTCGGGCGACAGGGCAGGCTTGCTCTCGGCAAGAATCGCCTTCGCATCCTCGGGTGTGGCATTGCCGAGAAAGGCAATCAGCGCCTTGCGGGCGTTGATGCCCAGTTCGTAGTCCGGCATCGATGTTCCCGGGTACATTATCTGTGGATTGCCGATTTGCTCATCAATCCATTGTGCCGAGTGGCGCTTTGTGACGCCCAACAAGTCAGGACCGGTCTGTGCTCCGGTATGGGCGCCTACGCCGCCGATAGCATGGCAGCCCAGGCAATGCTTCTCCGCGAAAAGTTGCCGGCCTTCAGCGGCACTGGGGATCAACCGCATGCTGAGATAGTAGTTCGCCATCTTCGCAGTGGTCAGCGAATACATATAAAACGTGAGTGCGCGAATTTGCTCACTGTTGAGATGCTCGTTGGGCATGGCGGAATCCTTAGTGACCGCGGCAGGATTCTGGAAATGCCTTTCGAGCCAATCCGGCGTGCGGTGAGCATCCGCCTCGTCAGTAAGATCGGGTCCGATCGCCGGGGAGATGCTGTTCAACCTGTGACAGCCGTGGCAGCCGCGCGTTTCAACGAGGCGCTCGCCTTCGGTCACTTCCGGCACACCGGGGATCTCTCCCTCGTTATGGCAATGAGCACAGGTGGCGCGAACGAACTCGGAGGCCAGGAGCGCATCCTCCGAGGTACCGGGCTTGCCATGAGCGTTTGCCATATCCGTGGCCAGGCCCTGGCCGCCATGACAGATGGTGCAGCCGAACTTGGTGGGAACATGCGGCCCAAGGCCGGCGTGATAGCGGAAAGGCTCGGGCGCGTTCTTCATCGTTGGATCATCGACGCCGAGATGGCAGGTGGTGCAGCGGTCCACGCGCCCCAGGCCCGTGAGCATAATCTGATGGATCTGGAGGGGCTCGGCGAGCAGGGCGGCCCTGGCCCTGGGATTGGGTTCTTCTTGCGCTTCCAGTTGATGAAATTGCCGCTGGCAAGTCTTCCACTCCGGGGTGGAGGCCTGCCAAACAGCAACCACGACCAGAGCCAGAGCCAGAAGGCACAGGGCAAAGAAGACCTGCTGCAGTCTCTTCTCTGTCATTCCGCCCCCCCGACCACGTGTATCCACGGCGGCACCAGCGCCCAGCCGGGCCCGCGGAAGAAGGTTCCGATAATGATGAGCGCGACATTCGCGACTACGAACACGGTGAAGATAGCGACAATCCACTTGCGCCTGGCAAGCCGGCGGCTGGGGTTTCTATCAAGGTAAGGAAGCGCCAGCAGAGCCAGCACCATCGCCGCTGGAGCCACCACTCCGCCCAGCAAAGCGGAATGGCTCACCAACTCCTGCAGCCCGAGAAAATACCATGGGGCTTTTGCCGGGTTCGGCGTTCTGGCAGGATTGGCGAGATCTTCAAGTGGCGCATGGACGACGAGAGAGACTGCCATGACACCGATGAGTGTCACCAGCATCGCGACGCCCTCACGAAGGAAGGCGTATGGGTAAGAAAAGACCGCATCCTCTTCCTCTTCGGGAAGAATGGTCTCGAAGATGGGCTTCCCGGTGACGACTTCCATGAGCCCGTAGGTCTTCTCCGGCGAGGCGGCCTGTAGACGAACCGGCGCTGCCTGGGCGGGCGCGCCGAAGGTGACCAGTTCCGGCTCATGTCCGGTCTCAGCGGATTTCAGTTTCCACAAGGGCCGCGAGAGGCCGCCATCTTTGCGAATCCGCCAGAAGTGGACCACGCAGAGAAGAATCAGAAACGAGGGCAGCACGGCCACGTGAAGCACGTAGAAGCGAATCAGCGCCGCCTGGCCCACGCTATGGCCGCCCAGCAGAATCTCGCGCACCCAGGAGCCGACCACCGGAGCATAGCCGCCGATGTTGGTTCCCACCGTGATGGCCCAGTAAGCCAGTTGATCCCAAGGCAGAAGATAGCCGGTGAAGGAGAGCCCCAGCGTGACGAGGAAAAGAAGCACTCCGACGACCCAGTTGAACTGGCGGGGCTTCTTGTACGAGCCGGTGTAGAAGACACGCAGCAAGTGCAGGAAGACGCAGATGACCATGGCGTGCGCCGCCCAGCGATGCATGGCGCGCAGGAAAGGCCCCATAAAAACGGCAAACTGCAGGTCCTTCATATCCTGGTAGGCATGGGAAGGATCGGGCCGGTAGTAGATCATGAGCATAATTCCGGTCACAACCAGGATCACAAAGAGCGCGAAGGTAACGATGCCGAGATAAAACGTATGCGCGAAGCGAAGATTCTCCTTCTTCACCTTGGCGGGATGGATATGCAGCCAGACATTGAGAAAGACCAGCTCGGCCTTTCCCTTCTCGGTGGAGACCGGGTCGCCACGCACAATCGACTGCCAGATTTCGCGGATAAATTTCATCGTTATACCATCAGGCGGTAGGCCGGCGAGACTGCTTTGTCCTTGTCGACGACGAGCTGTCCATCGCGCGCCAGCGAGACTTGATACCACTCGAGGGGTCGCGGCGATGGGCCGTGCAATACGGAGCCATCGGCACTGAAAATGCTGCCGTGGCAAGGGCAGTGGAACTCCTGGTCGGTTGCGTGCGTGATGGTGCAGCCGAGATGCGGACAAACCGCGCTGACCACGGAAAAGCCCTTGTCGCGGTCGCGAAAAACAAAGATCTTCTCGTCGGGCAGCAGAGTTGGAGAGCCGTACGGGAAATCTGCCGGCAATCCAATTTTGAAGGTCTGCGGCGGCTCATAAAACACACTGGGCACCAGAAAGCGGAGCAACGCCCCGCAACTGACTGTTACCGCTGAAACCAAGGCAGCCGCACCCGCCGTTCCCCAACTTAGAAAAGCCCGTCGATTCATATCCGTGGTTCCTTTACACAAATACTTCAGTCGCCTGTTGCTCAAGCGATTCCATGGTGATGGCGCCCGTGGGACAGCGGTCCGCGCAAAGGCCGCAGCGAATGCACTTGTCTTCGTTCTTGATGATGGCTCCCGCCTGCTGCTGTTGGAGATGAGCGGAGGAAACGCCATAGCGCGAGCGAATGAGGGCGTCGTAGCGCTTGTCGCCGCTGACCTGCACCAGATCGACCAGGCGCAGGCAGAACTCCGGACAGATATCCGCGCAGCCGTTGCAGAGAATGCACTTTGAGCCGTCGAAGATGGTATTAACCTGGCAGTTCAGGCAGCGCTTCCCCTCGGCGCGGCCCTGCGCCTCGTCAAACCCCAGTTCTACCTCGGCAACGCCAAGGCTGCGGTTGGGGGACAGCGTGGGCATCGCCTGCCGCGGAATCAATAGGAATCCGCGCGGCATTTGCCAATTAGACAGAATACGGAAGCGGCTCAATACCGTCTTCTTGTAGGTTCCGTTGAAGTACATGTGGATGGAGCGCGCCGCCTTGTGCCCGTGGGCAACCGCGTCAACGAGCAGGCGCGGACCCAGCGCCGCATCGCCGCCGGCAAAGATCCCCGGGACGGGCGTCATCAGGTTGTCGTCCACTTTGATGGTTCCCCGCGCCGTCTGCTCGACTGCTTCTTCGCCGCGCAGGCAGGAGAAATCGGCCTGTTGACCAATGGCCAGAATGACGCTGTCGCAGGGAACAACCTTTTCTTCGCTGCTGAAGGCGGGGTTGAAATGTCCCCGCTCATCGAAGACGGCGATGCAGCGCTGCAGCCTGAGACCGGTTACCGCTCCGTTCCCGCCCAGAATCTCCTTGATGCCCCAACCGTTGTCAAAAATAATTCCTTCGCGTTCGGATTCCTCCACCTCGCTTTTCCAGGCGGGCATCTCCTGGCGCGATTCCAGGCTCACCATGCGCACTTCTTCGGCGCCGGAACGTACAGCCGCACGGGCCGCGTGAAGCACGTAGCGAAGTTCTCTCTCCTCTTCGAGTTCCTCCCAGTCCTCTCCGTTGCCGTTCTGGCCCCCCTCGCCATTGCCGGCGGCTGCCCCCTGCACCAGGCGCACCACGAAGCGGGCCACGTCGATGGCCACATTGCCCCCGCCCACAACGACAACTCTCTTGCCGAGTTCAACTGTCGCGCCTTCGTTCGTCTCGAAGAGAAAATTGACTCCGCTATAAACTCCGGCCAGGTTCATGCCAGGAATCTTGACGTCGCGGCCTTTGCCCAGCCCCAGCGCGAGCAGTACGGCATCAAAGTCCGTCCTCAGTTGCGACAGCGTAACGTCGCGGCCAAGCTTCGTCTGCGCGCGCAGGGTCACGCCGGGCATCAACAGAATCTGATCCACTTCCATCCGGATGACTTCGCGCGGGAGGCGGAATTGCGGAATGCCCCAGGTGATCATGCCGCCGGGAACTGGCGCCTGGTCGATGATCTCCACTGTGTAGCCCAGCAGGGCCAGATCGTGCGCACAAGTCAGACCGCATACGCCTGAGCCCACAATGGCCACACGATTGTTACGCCGGGCCGCCTGCGGCAGCTTTTTGCGCTCCGGGTCGTGGCCCGATCCCAGGTTATGGCGATCCGTGGCAAACCGCTTGAGGGCGCAAATGGAAACCGGCTCGTCAATCTTTCCCCGCCGGCAACTGGTTTCGCAGGGGTGCCCGCAGACACGGCCGAGCGTGTAGGCGAAGGGATTGGGTGCGCGGGCCAGCAGGTAGGCTTCTTCAGTCTTTGATAAGCCAATGGCCTGAACGTATCGGCCGCACTCCGTTTCGATGGGGCAGGCGCTCTGGCACGGAATGTTCTTTCCGAAATACTCTTGATCCGGGATGGCGATCAGATAGCGCATTTCGTTCCTCATTTGGCTGCCTGCGGGGGAAGGGAAGCAACCCTCGGGAGCAAACAGCTCAGCGTCTTTCGGCCCTTCTTCCGCACCCTTCGACTTCGCGCAGGGCAGGCTTTAAAGTTGTGCCTTTCTCAAACCCGATCCTTTTCGGCAGAACGAAGGCGCTGCCCTTTCAAAGTCCGAGTTATCGAACATGCTGCTGGGCCTTCAACGCCTCGATCTGTTCGTCGGTCAAAGAGGGATAGAAGGCCGATGGGTTCGGGTCCTTGCGCACTTTCTGGTCGTAGACGAGAAAGTCAAAGATGGTTTTGCCTTGAACCGGATCGATGCCGGACTTGGGCTTGTGCATCATGCGCTTGACATAACGTTCCCAGGCATCCCGTGGCATGGTGGTATTGATTCCGCGCGCGAGGGTGTGGCATTGGGAGCACTTGTCGGCAAAGAGCGGGTACGCCTTCCGGATCTCCGGCGGATACCTGGACACGTCGAGCTTGTCAGGCCCCTTGTCCTGCGGAAGAACAACATTGCTCTTTTCCGAGGCGGGGATCTGCGACGCCTGCATCAGCGGCAGCAACAGGCCAGCGGCGATTACCGAAAGAAGAATTCTGTGCATTGCCTCTCCATTGATCAAAGGAACCGGGAAGCCGGGCGTGCCACCCCAACGCCAAAGACCCGTCGTCGGGGACCCCGGACGTGCGCCAAGGCCGGGACTCAGACCTGCTGAAATCCCATCTGCCTGCTTATTCCAGAGCTTCACTACACGATTCCTGCATGAGGAAACAGCACGGAACGCGCCAAACTATATATCGTTTATTTTCTGATGTTTAAACTCAAGATAGAAATAAAATGGGGAGTTCATTCCCCGAATTTTTCTTCCGCCTGGGGAATCGGCTCCCCATTCGAATTCTCTTTCTCGCGTCGCAGCAGGGTGTAGAACGTCTTGCGGTCCACTCCGGCCTCGCGGGAGGCCGCACTCACATTGCCGTTGCACCGCGCCAGCACAGCCTGCGCATAGGAGCTTTCAAATCGCGCCAGATACTGCTCCCGCGCCTCTTTCCAGGGAAGCGCGGCCAAGTCGGCAGCCAACGCCATCGGAGGCAGTTCTTCTTCCAGATCCTCGGGCCCCAGGACGCCGGACGGGTAGAGGGTCGCCAGCCTCTCCATCACGTTCTTCAACTGCCTGACGTTACCCGGCCAGGGCTGCCCCAGGAGGGCCTCGTAAAACTTTGGCGATCCTGAAAGGCTCTTGCCGTAGCGGTGCGAGAACCTCTCAAGGAAGAAACGAGCCAGATCGGGAATGTCCTCAGGCCGTTCGCGCAGGGGCGGCAGCTTAACAGTGACGACACTCAACCGGTAGTAGAGTTCCTCGCGAAAGGTTCCCGCCTTGATCTTGGCGGCCAAATCCTGGTTGGTGGCGCAGAGGATGCGGCAATCGACCTTGATCGGCGTCAGCCCGCCGAGCCGGCGCACTACCCGCTCCTCCACAAAACGGAAGAGGCGGGTTTGCAGTTCCACGTTCAGGTCGCCGATCTCATCCAGAAACAGCGTGCCGCCGTCGGCGGACTCGATCAGTCCCCGCTTGGTGCGCTGGGCTCCGGTGAAGGCGCCGCGCTCGTAGCCGAACAGCTCGCTCTCAATCAGCGACCCCGGGAAGGCACTGCACTCCACCGGCACAAATGGGCCTTTTTTGCGGGCGCTTTGGTTATGGATGAGCTGGGCAGTTACTTCCTTGCCTGTGCCGCTCTCGCCCAGGATCATGACCGTGGCGTCGGTGGGTGCGGCGCGACGGCACCGTTCCATCTGTTCCACCATGGCGGGGTTGCGGCTCTGGGCCGTATCCGCCTCGGCGCGAGTTTCCAGGCGGTCCTTCAGGCGCTCGACTTCGGCCTCGAGCTTCGCGTGATTGAGGGCTCGCTGGACGACCAGCAGGAGGTCTTCGCGCTTGAATGGCTTCTGCAGATAATCGAAAGCGCCGGCGCGCATAGCCAGCACCGCGCCTTCCACCGATCCGAAGGCGGTGAGGAAGACGATGGGGAGCACCGGATGGGCTTCGTGCAGCCGCTCAAATACCTCTTCCCCGCTCATTCCCGGCATGCGCATATCCAGCAACACCAAGTCGGGCGGATCGGCCAGGCATGCGGCCATCCCCTTAACCGGGCTCACATAGAGCGAAATCGTCGTGCTCGGCAAGCGCAGCATCCGCTGAATGTTTTCACCCAGTGCGGCTTCGTCGTCAATCACTACGATGCGGCTCACCCGGTTTTCCCTCCCGCAAACCAATGATACGGGCGACCGGGCATAAATCGCGCTGGAGGCAGTTCGAGCACGAAGCTGGCGCCTCCGCCCACCCGATTCTCGTAGCGGATGCGGCCGCCGTACATATCGAGAAGACTGGCGGCCAGAAACAATCCTAACCCCATCCCCAGTGTCTCCCGGCCCAGGCTTTGCGATACGAAGGGCTCGAAGAGGTGTGGGCGAACGGTTTCTGGCACGCCTGGCCCATTGTCTTCGATGCGGAGCTCCACTTTTCCGCCTGCGGCCCTGCAGGGTTCAAGGCACACCCGAATCCAGCCCTCATCCTTGTTCTTCACCGCCTTCAGCGCATTGCTCAACATGCCGCGGACGACTTCATCGATGACATGCTCCGGCACATCGACTCGGGGCGTCTCCGCGATCTCAAGGATCAACTTTACGTCCTGGCTTTCGGCCGAGGGCCGGAGCGCTGCCACCGCCTGCTCGAGCGCTTTTTGCGGAGCTGCGGGCTCAAAGACCTCGGCGCCGCGATCCTTGCGCAAGGCCTGCAGCATGGTCTTGGAGATATTTGCCATGTAGTTCGTCTCGCGCAGCATCTGGTTCAGGTCATTGCACAATGCAGCATCGTCTTTGCGTTCTTCGAGGAGCACCTCAAGCCTTCCTGCCACAATCGCCAGGGGATTGTTGAATTCATGCATGAAGCCGGCCGTGAACTGGCCCAGCAGCACGAGAAGGTCAGCGCGCTTTGCCTGTTGACCGCCGGCCTGCAGTTCCTCCCGCAGTTGCGCGGTGCGGGAGCGGACGGCCTCCAACTGTAGCTTCAGTTGCTCCGCGTCGTTCTCTGCCTGCTCTATGCGATTCTGCAGGCGCTCCTTCTCCCGGCGCATGCGAAAAAGGGCCGGAAGCGGCGCCGCAATGGCGAAAATGGCCACGCCGATCACCCTGGCCCATGCGGCAGCAGGGAAGTCCCAGACAAAAATAGCCAGAAAGGGCAGAACCCAAACTCCGCTTACCCACAGCATCTGCGATCGTCGCCCGGCGGGAAGGGAGCGATCCATCTTGCCCTCTCGTGCCGCATGCATAAAAGCTGCAGGAATGCGGCAAAACAGGATCATACCGGACTTTAAGCCAGATTGTCCCGCTTGCTTTTTTCGCCTGGTTTGCAGGGGCAATCTTCCGTTCGAACGCGCAGATCACGGACGCCTGATGCCGGCAGGGCAAGATACGTTACAGTGAGGGCAAAGAACGGACGCCCCCGGGACCTGATGGCAGGTTTACGATGGAAGGTTCGCCGAAGTAGTGTTTCCGCGGAGAAAGTGAGGGATGGTGGCTGACTGGGATGCACGCTTCATGGAGATGGCGCGGTTGGTTTCAACCTGGAGCAAGGACCCAAGCACACAGGTGGGCGCGGTCATCACTCGCGGCAAGTTTGTTGTCTCGCTTGGCTTCAACGGTCACCCCAAGGGCGTAGCCGACACGCCAGACCGCCTGGGGAACCGCGAAGTCAAGTACCGGACGATCATCCATGCGGAGATCAACGCCATCCTTACCGCAAAGCAGGACCTGGACGGTTGCACCATCTACGTTTGGCCGTTCATGCCCTGCTCGCAATGCGCTGCCGCGATTATCCAGGCGGGCATTAAGCGGGTCGTGGCGCCTGAGTCCGACAATAATCGATGGGCTGAAAGCTTTGGATTCACAACCGAAATATTTTCAGAGGCTGTTGTGGAATTGGTAATGATTCGGTTTTGAGTGGAAGAACTGCACCCACCAAGATTTCGCTGCGATCCTCCCAAGCGAGGCGGTTTTCGGCCGGATGGAATTCTGGTGAAATTGAACGATTGCCCCGTCGCAGATTTTTGCAGCAG
>JAJXXG010000382.1 GCA_021781255.1 Acidobacteriota bacterium | reverse complement strand
AGAGTCGCACCACCTGCGGAGCCATCTTCTTGGTCACCGTGCCGGAGATGATCATCATGTCCGCCTGCCGCGGTGACGGCCGGAAGACCTCCGCGCCAAAGCGCGCAAGGTCATAGCGGGCCATCGTTGTGGCAATCATCTCAATGGCGCAGCAGGCAAGGCCAAAGTTCATCGGCCAGATGGAGCTGCGCCGGCCCCAGTTGTAGAGCTCTTCGAGGGTCGTTACGAAGACGCCCTGCTTGCCCAGTTCGATCTTCAGATTTTCATCTACCGCCATTGCAAGCTCCTGATTCCCGAGTCCCCCGGCTCTTGTTTACCCTTGCCAGCCTGCTTACTCCCAGGCCAGCACGCCCTTGGCCCATGCCCACGCCAGACCTTCCACCAGCAGCAGCACAAAAACAAGCATCGCCGCGCAGGCCGCAAGGTCAAGTCCCGTGAACGCCACCGCAAAGGGCAACAAAAAGATCGCTTCGACGTCAAAAATGAGAAAGATGATTCCGTAGAGATAGTAGGCCGAACGGAACTGAACCCACGCATCGCCTTTTGACTCAAGTCCGCACTCGTAAATCGCGTTCTTGATCGCATTTGGCTTGGGCGGCGCCAGCAGCCTTCGCCAAAGCCACGCCAGTCCCAGCGGCGTCAACCCGAAACCAAGAGCCGCCACAAAAAGAACTGCGAGGGAAAAATAAGGACTTGTGGTCATTGCGAAACCGGCAACCTTCTCTTCCAAGCTACCAGTTTGGGGCCTGCTTTGGCCAAGCGGATGTGAGCTTGGACACACGGCCAGCCCCTATTTTTCCCCATTCATCCCACTCTGTGAACCATTAGCTGAATTGACGGCTTGCTCCATCGCGTCCCGCTCCTGTTTCTCCATAGCCGCTGGCTCAGGCACACCCGGTTTCGATGCCATTTACACTCCATCTTTTGATGGAAGACAGTTCAGGCAGTTGAACTGCTAAGGTTTGTGTGACTCTTCTGCGTCAATTTCTCGCATATGGGCGCAGTGAGCCTTTACTTCCCCGGGAGATCGCCGCTCGATGTTCAAGACCCCACTTCGCCGCTGGACGTTCATTGCCCTTGCGCTCATAGCCGCCCTCAGCATCAACTGGGTGGTTCTTGCGGCCTCGCGGCCTGCTTCTTCCGCCTCTCCCTCTCCCACACCTGCCGCAGTTTCATCCACTTCAGCCGCCGACACCGCGCCCAACGTACCGAACACCGTACCGGATTCCGTGCCGGGCGAATCGCACAATCCAGGCGTTCCCCATGCGCCAAACGACCCCATTCCCGATCCCGCAACACATCTGCCCATTACCGGTACTCTCACGCCATTTCATGAGTCGGTGGCAGCGCGCTACAACTACTTTTTCGGCAAGGAATATCCCTTCCTTCCCTCAAACGCCACTTCGGCCAACGGTCAGTTCATGAACCCGCGGAGTTTTTACACCGCCAAGTATTGCGGCCACTGTCATCAGGAGGCCTATAGGGAGTGGCGCGAATCTGCACATTCTTCCAGTTTCCGTCAGCCTTGGTACTTGAAGAACGTGAATATGCTCATCGCCGAGAAGGGTGTGCAGTACTCTCGCCACTGCGAGGGTTGCCATAACCCAGTCGCGCTGCTCTCCGGCGATCTCTCGCAAGGCATGCCCGTGAAACGGCCCTTTGAAAACGAAGGCATAACTTGCGAAACCTGCCACTCCATGATCGCCACCGATACGACCGGTACTGGCAGTTACATCATGGGTACGCCGGCCGTGCTCGTGGACGCAAACGGAAAGCCTATAAGCGGTCCCGTTTCTGACGCGGAGATCCTGGCTCACCTTGACCGTCACGATAAGGCCGTAATGCGTCCCCTCCTGAAGACGCCCGAGTTCTGCGCCGCCTGCCACAAGGCCGCACTGCCGCGTGAACTGGATAACTACAAGTGGCTCCGCGCCTTCACCGTCTATGACGAGTGGCAAGGTTCGAGCTTCAGCAAGCAGAATCCGCTGCCGGCCTACCGCAAGGATGTTGTCTCCAAGTGTCAGACTTGTCACATGCCGATGGAGAAGGTTGAGGCCGGCCGCTCAGAGCCCAGCGCCAAGAACGGCATGATTCACAGCCATCGCTGGCTTGGCGGTGACACGCTGAATGCGGCGTATTACAAATATCCCGAGCAACTGAAGAAGCTCACCGAATTTCTGCAGCACGGCCCTGATGGCAAGGGCGTCTTCAACATCGATCTCTTTGGCTTGGAAAACGAAAGCGCTGCCGCCACCACGCACGATCAAGTGCTCATCGCCCCGCTCGGCATCACGCGCTTCACACTGGCACCGGGTGAAACCCTCGTCGCCGACGTCGTCATCCAGAACAAAGGCATCGGCCATTCCTTCGTGCCAGAACAGCGTGACTTCTATCAAGCCTGGGTCGATTTCAACGTGAAAGATTCCACCGGCAAAACGTTGGCCGAAAGCGGCTTCATCCAGCCCAACGGCTACCTGGATCCCTCGGCGCACTCCTTTACCAACCGACTCATTAATGGAAAGGGGCGACTCAACGCGCTGCACCAGGTTTGGGACAACCACGTGCTGGCTTATAACAACACCATTCAGTCCGGGGCATCGCAGCTGGTGCGCTACAGGTTCCGCTTGCCGAAGGACATCACCGGTTCCATCACGATTACCGCTACGGTAAGATACCGCCGCTTCAACCAGACATTCCTCAGCTATGTTTTTGGCCAGAAGAACTATCCTGAGCCGATCATCGACATGGCTTCGGATTCACGCACTTTCAACATTGGCCCCAACAGTCCCACGCCGCCACAGCCTGACCAGAATCCCGAATGGATGCGCTGGAACAATTACGGCATCGCCCTGCTAGCCGCGCAACAATACCAGGCCAGCGTGGATGCCTTTGAACACGTGGCCACCTTGCGGCCCGACTACGCCGATGCCTATACGAACATGGCGCTCGTCGAGATTGCGTGGGAGCGCTACAAGGATGCGGGCGCGAACCTTGCGAAGGCTCTTGCGTTGCTGCCTGGTGACCCCCGTGCGCTCTACTTCCGCGCCATCGTGGAACGCAACGCCGGCCATAATGCGGAAGCCATCAACGACTTCAAGGCAGTGCTTGCCAAGTATCCTCGCGCCAAGGATTCGCTGCGCGAACTCGGCTTCAGCTACTTCCAGGAGCATCGCTACGCCGAGGCCGAGGTGGAATACCAGGCATTGCAGGGCGTTGATCCTGATAACCTGGCCGCCCACTACGCGCTCGCGATCATCTATCGGCGTCTGGGCGATAAGAAGAAGTCGGCAATCGAGTCCGCCAAATACGCCAACGAGAAGAACGACCCGCTCGCTAGTCAATACGCGCTCGAGTTTCTGCGCCGGCATCCCGAAGTCGCTGCGGAAAGCGTGGCATGGCACGTGCATGATCTGACCGGCGACCAGAAGAAACCCACAAAGATCGAGTACCACTACATTCCCGGTGCGGGCCGTTGAACTAGGCGTCCTAAACCTCAGCACGCATACGGCCCCGCGCGACGGGGCCGTTTCCTTGATTCAGCAGGTTCAGACTGTAAGCACCGGGCAAGGTAACTCCCGAATGACTGTATACCGGTGAGTCCACACACGCGAAAGCCCCGCGCGGGCATGTCCGTGCCCCACCACAACCAGATCCGCAGATTCACCCATCGCGGCTTTCCTGATGCCTTCAGAAACTGTGCTGTTCAGGATACGAAATGGCACCTTCGCCCCTTTTTGCGACCGGCCCGTTCAATCAGGGCATCACCGTTATATCCGCCGCTTCACATGCGCCAGGCGCGTCAGCATCATCGGGCACGATTGCAGCACTCGCAGCGCACCTGCGCGCACTCACGCTCCATGCTCCACACCGCACTTCCCTATGCAATCAGATGGCGTATCGTTGGGGACAAAGGCAGTTTGCCTCCAAGAGTATGCGCGAATTTTCTTAGTGCGCCTTCAAATCATGAGCCCTGCGTTTCGTTAGAACTATTTCAGTGCAAGGCGGTGAGAGTGGCCGTAGAAAGCAACGACAACCCGAGACTGCTTCTCGATTCTCTGGTACTCGGTGTCATTGGCGGCCTGAGTGCGCAACTCTTTGCCTGGCTCCTGCGAGTTTGCAGCCATCTATTCCTCGGCTTTGTTGCCGGCTATCATCCACCCGGCCTTCCCACGGACGGAAGCGTTCTCACTGAGTCGATTGGCCCGCATGGTCTTTGGCTTATTCCACTCGTCACCACCATTGGCGGACTGATCTCCGGCATCCTCGTCTACAAGCTGGCACCTGAGACTGAAGGCCACGGCACAGACACTGTGGTAAAGGCCCTGCATTGGACCGGCGGCGCCATCCGCGCCCGCGTTGCGCCTGTGAAAATGCTGGCATCGGCCATCACCATCGGCTCCGGTGGCTCTGCCGGCCGGGAAGGTCCTACCGCACTCATCGCCGCGGGTGTGGGCTCCATCTACTCGGATCTTCTCCATCGCCCTGTTCGCGAAAAGCGCCTCATCGTCCTCATGGGCATGGCGGCGGGCCTTTCGGCCATCTTCCGCTCGCCCATCGGCACTGCACTTTTTGCCGTAGAGGTTCTTTACGGCGGCATCGAATTCGAAGCTGAAGCGCTCCTCCACTGCATGCTCGCAGCCGTTGTGGCTTACATGGTCAACGGACTCTTCGTCGGTTGGGAGCCGCTGTTCAGCATCTCTGCGCAAACCGCACCGCGGGGCATCATCGATTATGGCTGGTACACCGCCCTCGGCATCGCAAGCGGAATCGTGGGCACCGTGCTGCCTGAGGTTTTCTACCGTATTCGCGACGCATTTCTCGCGCTGCGCATTCCGCCCTGGATCAAGCCGGCCATCGGTGGACTTTTGCTCGGCTGTATGGCGCTCGTTCTCCCTCAGATTCTCGGCGGCGGCTATGGCTGGATTCAGGAAGCCATCAACGGCCAGCTCGCTTTCCGGCTTCTTCTTCTGCTCCTCGCCGCAAAGATGCTCGCCATGGCATTCACTGTTTCCTCAGGCGGATCCGGCGGCGTCTTTGCTCCCAGTCTCTTCATCGGCGCCATGCTCGGCGGCATCTTTGCCGCCGTCGCTCACCAGCCTGCAGCAGGACTGGTCGTTGTTGGCATGGCGGCCGTCTTCAGCGGCGCGGCGCGCGTCCCTATCGCTGCTCTTCTGATGGTGGCGGAAATGACCGGTGGCTATCAGCTTCTAGTACCCGCGGCGCTCGCCGTAATGCTCAGCTTCGTGGTCCATAACCGTCTCGTCGTCTTCTGCAAATACGACAGTCTCTACGAAGGCCAGGTGGCAGGCCGTCTCGATTCACCTGCCCATCGTACCGAGCAGGTTGAAATCGCACTTGAGCTTCTCAACAAAGGCAATGTCGCCCTACCTCCACAGATGTCGCACCTCGAACTTGCCGCGATGCTTCAGTCGGGCGTCGCGCTTGACCTGCCGGAAGACCTCCAGATCACGGCGGGCGCACTGCGGCCTGAAAGCCCGTGGACCGGAAAATCCGTGGAGAGCTGCGCCATTCAAAAAACTATCCCCAGCGCGCGCCTTGTCGCGCTCGTTCGCGGCACCACGGTCATCTTTCCGCGTCCACAAACGGTGTTGCAGCCCGGCGACCGACTGCTGATCATTGCCAACCGTTCCGCACAAACAGAGTTGTCCAAGCATCTTTCTCATCCCTCCGCTGTGCAACAAAAAGCGAGCCTCGCCCAGGCATCCTAGCCATTGCGTCCCCGTTGGCTCCGTTACAATCAGCCTGATGACCACCCCAACACATGCGCAACAGCTTCTTTCCCTTCTGGCCCGCACCAGTTTCCGCCTGGGCCAGTTCAAGCTGTCCTCCGGCGGCACCAGCGACTACTACATTGACTGCCGGACCACAACGCTCCATGCGGAAGGCGGCCGCCTGACCGGACACGCGATTCTGGAACTGCTGGAAGAGCACAATGTGGCGGCCGAAGCCGTGGGCGGACTCACAATGGGCGCCGATCCGATTGTCTCCAATGTGGCCACGGCCAGCGCCTGGCGCGCGCAACAAAATTCTGCAGCTCCTCTGCTGCACGGCTTCCTTGTGCGCAAGGCGGAGAAAGCGCACGGCACTGGACGCCGCATTGAGGGCTTTTGCCATGAGGGCGCGCGAGTGGTAATCGTGGACGACGTCTGCACCACCGGCGCCTCCACCATCAACGCTATCCAGGCCGCGAAGGAGGCAGGCATGGTTGTCGCAGCCGCTGTGTGCATTGTGGAGCGCGAAGAGGCCAATGGCAGGCCTGCCGTGGAAGCTGCGGCGCAGGGAGCGCCATTCTATGCGCTGTTCACCGCGAATCAGGTGCGTGCCGAGCACCTCCGCCAGCTTCCTCAAATTCAGTCCTGAGATCTATAAAAGACGACGGCCCCGGACATCCGTCCGAGGCCGCTGTTTCGTGGCTTGTGCCTTGTTTCCTGCGCCAAAGTCCGGCGCTGGGATCTATCGTCCGCCGGTCGGCGTCGCCGCTGCAGTCTGGTTAGCGCCGGTGCTCATGTTCGTGAGCAGCTGCACTTCCACACGACGGTTCTTCTTGCGCCCTGCCGCAGTGGAGTTCGTCGCGACTTCCTCATCCTTGCCGATACCGATGAGATAAAAGCGGTGCGGCGCAACCCCATACTTCGACGCCAGGTACTGCACCACCGCATCCGCGCGGCGCTGGCTCAACTCATAGTTGTATTGCTTTGAGCCCGTCGAGTCGGTTCCGCCGGTCACTTCGAGAATGTAGTTATTGGTGGAGGCAAGCTGTGATGCAAACTGGTCAAGCTTGTCCTTCGCATCGTCGGTCAGAACTGACTTGTCGAAGCCAAAGTGAACCGTCACGTCAGCCACCTGCTTGTAGTTGTCCAATCCCTTCACCACGCTGTCGAGCGAGTCGGCGCGATTTACGGCATCGTTGGCCGCTGTCGTAGCGCTAGTCGCCGCCTGCGCAGCACTCTGCGCGTTCTGGTTGGCCGTGTTCGCAGCGCCCTGGGCTTGGTTTATTCCGGACTGCGCCCTCTGGTCCACGTCACGAATTTCGCGACCGTTTGCCGCCGTCTTCTGTTCCAGTTGGCCGGTGTGCTCAATCAGCGGTGCCGTTTGCGTGTGTACCCACTTCTTCGTTGCGCAGCCTGTCGTGCTCAGCACCGCGACAGCTGCAGTCGCCATCCAAAATCCCAGTCGTTTGGTCACCTTCGTTCCTTCTTTCCGCCGCCTTTGCATTTTGCGTTTAGACCTGGAGATAAATCTGATACCACAGCGGCAGTATTCTTCTCTCGCTCTGATTGTGTGCACACGTATGGCCAAACTGAAGTCCCGGTTTAAAGTATTGTTTTTGAAGCCTTTGGTTCATGAGCCGCTAGCTACCTAGCCCGCAAAGACCGTGTAATTCTTACGCATCCCTGTAAGGATTTCTCGGCAAATTCTGTCGCACCGCCGCCAAATTCCCCCAGCCGCTATCCTAGGACAATGGGCAACGGCAGACCTTGCACCTCGCCCTCCGCCGCTCTGAACTCGCACAATGGATATCCACGAGAAAATCCGGACATTACCCACCCAGCCCGGCGTGTATCTCTACAAAAACGCCGAGGATGAGGTCATCTACGTCGGCAAGGCGAAGAACCTGCGTGCGCGGGTACGGTCCTACCTGCTGGAAGCGTCACAGGCAAACGCCAAAACCGGCTCCCTGATGCGCGAAGCGGTTGACCTCGACTACATCCTCGTCGCCAACGAGCATGAGGCGCTGGCGCTGGAAAACAACCTCATCAAGCAGCGCAAGCCGCGGTTCAACATCCTGCTGCGCGATGACAAGACCTATCCTTATGTGAAGCTCACACTTGCGGACCGCTATCCCAAAGTCTTCGTTACGCGGCGGCTGCGCAAGGACGGCGGGGCCTACTACGGCCCCTACTTCCCCGGTAACCTCGCCTACCGCGTGGCGGAGCTCATCCATCGCAGCTTTCTGTTGCCCAGTTGCAAGGTGGACCTCTCGCGCTACCACCCGCGCGCATGCCTGCAGTACTACATTCACCGCTGCCTGGGCCCATGCGTGGAGGGCCTGACCACACCGGAGATTTATGCCAATGCGGTGCGCGATGCACAGCTCTTCCTGGAAGGTCGTCACGCGGAGCTCGAAAAGACAATCACCGCGCGCATGATGGAGGCAGCCGAGGCTGAGCACTTTGAGGCCGCCGCACGCCTGCGCGACCAACTATCCACGGTGCGCCAGCTCAGCGAGAAGCAGCGCATCGCCACCGCCGAGCAGAGCGACGAGTCTGACGTCTTTGGCTACCACTTCGAGGATGGCGCGCTGGCCGTGAATCTCTTCCACATACGCGCGGGAAAGATCGTCGACCGGCGCGAGTTTTTCTGGGAAGATCTTCCGGATTTACTGGAAGCAACCGTGGAGGAATCCGTCGAGGCCGAGACCAAATCGCAGGCTGATAATTCCCCGGCGAATCCCGAATTCCGCCCCGGCCCATTCTTCTCCGCGCTGCTCAAGCAGCTTTACATTGACCAGCACTACGTTCCGCGCAGCATTCTCGTCCCCGTCGACTTCGACGATCGCGAATCGCTCGCCGCGCTGCTGGCTGAGCGCAGCGGCCATCGCGTGGAGCTGGCCGTTCCGCAGCGCGGGGAAAAGCGCTCACTGGTCGATCTCGCCGCACAGAATGCGCGCCAGTCCCACACGCAGCGCTTCCGCGTGCTGGAGCCCTCGCGCAAAGCAATCCAGGAGGCGCTGGCCGACGCGCTGATGCTGCCCGAGCTACCGCGACGTATCGAGTGCTTCGACATCTCGCACATCCAGGGCGCGGAGACTGTGGCCTCACTCGTCGTGTGGGAAGACGGCAAGATGAACAAGCAGGCCTATCGCAAGTTCAAGGTGATGACTGTGCTCGGCGTGGACGACTTTGCTTCCATGCGCGAGGTGGTGCATCGCCGTTACAAGCGCCTGAAGGATGAAGACAAGCCGATGCCGTCGCTCGTGCTGATCGATGGTGGGCTGGGCCAGCTCCATGCCGCGGCCGATGCGCTCGAATCGCTGGGCTTCACGACGCAGCCGCTGGCGTCCATCGCAAAGAAGGAAGAGGTCATCTACCTGCACGGCGCGGAGGATGAGCCCATCGTGCTGGACCGCCGTTCACCCGTTCTGCATCTCATTCAGCTCATCCGCGACGAAAGCCACCGCTTCGCCATCGGCTATCATCGCCAGCGCCGAGCCATGCGCGACCGCGACTCCGAACTCCTCACCATCCCCGGCGTGGGCGCACAAACCCGCCAGCGCCTGCTCACCCACTTCGGCAGCCTGCGCGACGTTCAGCAGGCGACAGTTGAATCGCTCGCCGCAGTGGTCCCGCGCAAAACCGCGGAGGCCATCTGGCAGCAGTTCCATAAAGCACGGCCTGCGGATTAAAGGCTATTACGCCGAAGCTCTGTCCGATTAATGGGCCGCCATTCCATACCGATCTGCCGCGCGCATCGTCCAACGCACAGGAATTCTGTATCCGCCGCTATGCTTAGGTCATCCAGAAGACTATGCCCAGCCCGCTCGACAATCCGATCTGGCACGCTCTGCACACCGAACACAGCCACTTTGCCGTGGACGCGGGACTCGCACGCCGCTATCCGGCTGCGATTGGCCCTCTGAGCGGCACGGCAGATCCGTTGCCGCACAGCCTTGAGGCATTGCACGCGCTCGCAGAGCCCGGAGGCCGCCTTGTGCTGCTCTATGAAGAGCCGCCAGGTGCGACGCCGGGATGGACGGTGGAACACAGGGGAATGCTGAGCCAGATGGTTGCAACCAATGATGTCGAATTGTCCGGCGATTTGGAATCGGGCGCACCGCAGATGCGATTGCTGACAGTGGAAGATGTGCCGCAGATGCTCGAATTGGCGCACCTGACGGAACCCGGCCCTTTTCGCGAACGCACGCATGAGCTGGGTACTTTCTTTGGCATCTTTGAGGGCGAACGGCTGGTGGCCATGGCCGGCCAGCGGCTGCACCTGCCACGGTTTGTGGAAGTGAGTGCGGTGTGCACTCATCCAGATGTGCGTGGGCGCGGCTATGCGCGAATGTTGATGACGGCTGCGATGCAGGAGATCCGCAATCGGGGCAAGACGCCGTTTCTGCACGTTCTGCCGGAGAACCACGGAGCAATTCGCATCTACGAATCTCTGGGCTTCACGCTGCGGCGCAATCTGCATCTGACCGTGCTGAAGAACGAGACTGCTGGGAACTGAGTCGGAACCTGGGCCGCATTTGAGCCCTCCCGCACGCCGGTCAGCTATCCTCGAAAGTGCCATGCCCGCACACTCGCGCCTCGGACAGAATTTCCTGCAGGATGCACAGGCGATCCAGCGCATTGGGCAGGCGCTCGGCAATTGCGCCGGACGAACCGTGGTGGAAATCGGCCCGGGACGCGGAGCAATTACACAGGCGCTGGCCGCACGATGTGGACGCTTGTTGGCGGTAGAACTGGACGCGGAACTTGCAGCGGAACTTCGCACGCAGGTCCCGGCGAAAAACCTGACCATCGTTTCACAAAATATTCTCGCGTTCGATTTTGCCGGCGCAGCGGCGGAGGCGGGCGAGCAACTGCTGGTGGCCGGCAACCTGCCTTACTACATCACCTCGCCCATTCTGCTGAAACTTGCGGAGGCGCATGCTGTGATTGAACGCGCTGTGCTGATGGTGCAGCGTGAGGTGGCTGATCGCGTGACGGCGCAGCCGGGCGGACGCGATTATGGACTGCTTTCAGTCACGGTGCAGCTTTACGGGCCTGTGGAGATGCTTTTCACACTGCCGCCGGGAGCGTTTTCGCCGCCGCCAAAGGTTCACTCGGCAGTATTTCGATGGCGGTTCGCGCCACGGTTCAGCGAGCTTGGGGTTCCGGAAAAGGCCTTTATTGCCTTTTTGCGCCAGTGCTTTGCACAGAAGCGCAAGACGCTGGGGAACAACCTTCGTGCCGCCGGATTTGCGCCGGCGGAGATTGCAGCCGCACTGAGCCGCGCGCACATTGCCGCACAGGCGCGCGCGGAGACGCTTGCTCTGGAGGGATTCGCAGCGCTGTGGCATGCGCTGCATGCAGAAGGGGCCACCTCACTGCAGGAGGCAGCCCCTTAGTTTCCGATTGAGTGCAACGGGCAGCGTTAACGTGGCCGTCCGCCGCCGGAAGGAGCACT
>JAJXXG010000001.1 GCA_021781255.1 Acidobacteriota bacterium | reverse complement strand
ACGAGCGTGAACTTGCTGATTCGGGATCCGGAGCGGGGCATCGCCTTCGCGCGGCACTGTGATAGTTGCCACAACCCGGTCGCCGTTTTGAGCGGAGGTCTCACGGCAAACTCCAAAATCGATCGCGTCATGATGGATTCTGACGGTCTGACCTGCATGACGTGCCACTCCGTTGTAAGCCTGGGCTCAACCGATGGAAACGCCAGCGTAAAGATGGGCGTGCCTTCTGTGATGGTGGATGAGAACGGAAACCGCATCCCCGGGCAGGTATCGTTCTCCGAGATCATGCGTCATCCGGAGCGCCACTCCCGAGCCGTAATGCATGACTTTCTTCACTCGCCGCTGTTCTGCGCGGCGTGCCACAAGGCAAACCTCCCGGCGACGCTCAACGACTATAAGTTCATTCGTGCGTTCACCACGTACGATGAGTGGCAGCAATCGAAGTTCTCGCAACAGAATCCGCTGACGTTCTACACCGCCGACTTCACCACCTGCCAGGGATGCCACATGAAGCGCAGCCCGGTGAGCCTAGTGGAGTATGGCGCGAAGAATGGAACCTTTGCATCGCATCGCTGGCTGGCAGGCAACACCGCGGTTCCCTTCTATTACGGCTTTGACGACCAGCTCCAGAAGACCATGGAATTCCTGCGCGCGGGCAACTATCTTAATGTGGATGTCTTTGGCCTTCGCATCGAGGGAGAGGATCGGCTGATTGCGCCGCTCGGCAGAGCGCCGTTCAGCCTGAAACCCAATGAAATTGTGGAGGCGTACGTCGTCATCCAGAACAAGAACATCGGTCATTCACTCATCCCCGAGGTACGCGACCTCTATGAGGCATGGGTTGAATTCGCTGTGAAGGATGCGAGCGGGAAGGAGATTTATCACAGCGGGTTCCTCAAGCCCGATGGCATGCTGGACCCACGGGCGCATAGTTTTACAAACCGTCCCGTAACCGAAACAGGCGACTTCGTTGATAACCACAAGGTGTGGACCATTCACTCGGTGGCATATGACAACACGGTACAGGCCGGCCGGTCGGTGCTTGTGCGTTACCAGTTCAAATTGCCCGGCGACGTGAAAGGGCCCGTATCCGTCACGGCTAAAGTCAACTACCGCCACCTGCGCCAGAGCTACCTGAACAATGTCCTTGGCAAGGATCATCCCGCCTATCCAGTCGTGGAACTGGCTTCCAGAACCCGCACACTGCAAATCGGCAGCAACGCGCCGGAGCCTCCGGACCCGGCCGACAACCCGGACTGGATGCGCTGGAATAATCTCGGGATTGCCTTACTCGACGACTTTCAATACGCCGAGGCAGTCGCTGCATTCACTGAGGTGATCAAGTCGCGGTATAACTATGCGGATGGATACACGAACATCGCACTGACGGAGATTGTCTGGGAGAAATACGATTCCGCACGCACGGCGATCCGCAGGGCTCTGGCTCTGGAACCGAACAGCGCTCGCGCGCTCTACTATGACGGACTACTTCAACGGCGCGCAGGCAATACGCGAGAGGAGATTGCGGACTTTCGTAAAGTTGTTGAGATGTTTCCGGAATCGCGCGATGCACGGCGCGAGTTGGGCATCACGTACTACCAGCAGAAGAACGAGCGCGCTGCGCTGGAGCAGTTTGAAGCGCTGCAGAAGATTGATCCCGACGATCTTTCGGCGCATTACAACCTCTCGATTCTGTACCGCCGTATGGGTATGCGAGACAAAGCGGCGGAGCAGCAGGCCATGTTTGTGGATAAGAAGGTGGACCCGGGAGCGCCGACTTATTCGCTCAATTATTTGCGTCTGCACCCGGAGATCTCAACCGAGAGCATTCCCTGGCACCTGCATTCGGACCTGCTGAGCGGCAGCGGTAGCGTGCAAAATGGCAAATAGACCTTGCCCGGCAGGCTCGAGCTTCGCGTCAATCCGGTTGGCAATCTTAGCAGCGTTCCTCGTGGCTATTCCGTTTGCGGCACATGCTGAAAACAACTGTCCGTGGATGAACGAGGCCACGGCATCCGATCTGGTGGGCGGCAACGCAGTTGGAACGTACGTCGCCGATCACGGCAAGGTCGCGACATGTACCTTCACCGAACAAGCCGAAGGGGCGGCGCGCACCCTGCAAATCAGCATTGAAAGTCCAGGCAATCCCAACGACGACCATCTTTTGAAACTCAAGGCAAACTGCCACTCGACGCCGACGCCGTTGACGGCGATTGGCAACGAGGCTGCCATCTGTCCGATGCTGAGCAGCAGAAAAGTGACTGGAGAATGGGTGCTGGGCCGCGTGCGCGACCAGGTCTTCGTCATTGCGCTCAGTACGCAGGTGAGGAACGATTCTATCCTCACACCCGCCATGCTGGAGATGAAGGTAAAGACCGCGGCCGAACAGGTCGCCGGCAGTCTCTATTGAGCGCAGGATGCTGCGGTCGAATTGCTCTTCGCTTCAGCTTGGCACATTCATCTTGCATAAATGCCTCCTCATCACGTTGAGGCATTTATGCATTTCACTCTAATAGCGATTGGGCGCACCCGGTGTGGAGACGCTGCCGGCGACCTGCGCCGCTCTGGCATGCTCCCGCATCAATGGAGCAGCGAGGGTGATGCCGGTGCCGGAGAGTTGCGCGCCGGCTGCATGCGCATGCGCAAGCGGCGCGGCAACGTTGATTGCAGCGTCACCGAATCTTCTGATGGAGGCAACAACGGCAGTCTCAGAATTCGCGCCGCTGTCAATGGTGATGGCCTGGCCCTCGCGAAAGCCAATCGCGCCCGCGACAGGGACAACGGTGACGCCCACGCCGGTGGCTGCGCTTATGGTGGTTGCGCCCGCCGTGCCCACTGAGGCGATTACGGCGGTTTCGCGGTCCGCGCCCGAATCAATCCTGACCGTCTGGCCGGCGTTCAAACCGTCCACGCTTGTCACTTTTACATTGGTTGCGCCGCTTGCCGAAGAGGCCGACAAGGTGGTGGCGGGCGTCGTCACGAAGTCTGCGCAGTTGCTGCCGGTGTCGTGGCCGTCAGGGTAGCGGCCCGCGCTCGTGTTGGATGCGGCGGCCTGGGAGACTGGCCCGGATCCACTGGCCGCGCCGGGCGCTTTCACGTAGCAGCCACCCTGTCCTGCTCCGGAGACGGCCTGGTAGCCTTCGGCGGCCCATGGGTCAACGATGCCGCCGTAGTTGAGGCTGTCGACAACCAGCCCGGAGGCGTCGCGCAGCACCATGCTGCCCTCGCGGAGATTGAGTTTGAGTCTGCCGAAGAGGACGACATTGGTCGTAAGCTCAGGGCCCCCGAACCACTGGTTGGGCGCCGGCGTCCCCTGGTAGCCCGCAGTGGTGACCGCGGCGTCATGCACAACTGCGTTGATCGCGTGACTGTTGGCGAGTGGAGTGTCGAGCGCGATGCCGGTGCCGAGCGCCTGGATCGGCTCGTTGCTCGCATGGGCAAAAGCCGTCGCCGGCTGGAAGCTGATCCCTGTTCCGCGATCGCTGAAGGGGAGGTTGGCCGCATGGTTGAACTTGAGCGGCGCGGCCAGGTCGAGGCCCGTGCCCGGTTCAACCATCTCCTCGGCGTCGGCGTGCGCCCGGGCGAGGGCGGGCGTAAAGTCAATGCCGACGCCTCTCGCACCCGCAGTCCCGATGGCCGCAATGGTGACGGTATCCTGGTTCGCCGGGGTGCCGATGGTGACCTTATTGCCCACAGCGAAGCCCTTCGTGCTGCGGATTTTGACGTTGGTCGCGCCAGCGCTGGCATTCGCCGCGAGATTCGTGCGGTTCGCCTGCGCGCCGACGTGCGTGACGGTGACGGTCTCAATTCCATGGCCGACGCTGCCGATGTCCAGCCTGATCTTGTCGCCGGCCGAGATGTCAGAGACGGAGGTGACCTTGATGTTGGTTGCGCCTGCGGGGGCGTCCGCCGCCAGGTAAGCCTGCGTGCCCTGCTTGCCGACCGCGGTGACTGTGGCCACTTCGAATCGCTCCATGGTTCTGGCGACATCGGGGAAGGCAGCGCCGTAGCCGAGAGCGATCTTCTCGCCGACCGTGAAGCCGGACACGCTGGTGACGGGCACGTTGGTCGAGCCGGCAGGAATGGTGATGAAGCCATCCGGGAGGGGTTGCCAGAGCGTGGTGTTGTTTCCCGCGGCCGTTCCGATGCTTGCGATCTTGCGGGTTTCAGCGCTGGAGCCCGTGCCGATGGCGATGGTGTCGCCGGCCGACATGCCGGTAGTGCTCCTGACGTAAAGGGTGGTGTCGCCAGCGCGCGCGGGAGCCGCCAGACCGGAGTTGGAAAGGCCGAGCAGGTAGAAGCCGCCAGCAGCAAGCTTCGTCCCAGCCGGGATCTTCACGGTGGAGAAGATGGCCTGTTGCGTCGGGCGCTCGGTCAGGGTCCAGTTGGAGATATCGACGCTGCGGGCGCCGGAGTTATAGAGCTCGATGAAGGAGTCTGTCGAGTTGGCGGGAGGACCGGCGCTGATGCGGAATTCGTTAATCTTGATCGGGCTGACGTTCCGCACCTTCTCGGCCATTGTCTCGGAGTGCTTCCCGCCGCTCATGGAGTTCGTCCACTGCGCGTTGCCGACCAGGTCACCATTAAAGGCTGCTGGCCCCGAGGTGACCTTGAAGGTGGCGCTTACACTTGCACCCGGCGCGACCGGGTCAGCGAATGTCTTTGACGTCTCGGAGGTGCCCGCAACGAAGGAGGTCCACTGCCTGCCAGGCAGGGAGATGCTTAACTGGACGCCTGCCGCCGGCGCACCTGTGGTGTTTGTGAACGTCAGGGTGGTCTCCTGCGAAGACCCCGGTGAGAATGTCTGAAGGCCTGGCGGGGTTGAGGTTGCTGCCGCCGGCGTCAGGCTCAGCGGCTGCACGTTGTATCCGGCGGCCACGATGTTGGCCTGCACCAACTGGTCGGTGGCTTGCGCGGGGAAGGTACCCGCTGCCGTCATCGCGCCTTCATAGAAAGTTCCCTGCGAGCTGTTGCTGTTGTCGCCGCCGTTGCCCAGCAGGATGGCTCCCTGCTTGCGCATCGGGTCATACGTGGCGTTAACGCGGGCTCCGTCGAACATGACCGACAGCGTGCCCTTCTGTGCGTCGCCGCCCATCGAGGACCAGTGGTGCGGTTCGCCTTTGGCCATCGCGGTGACGAATCGCCAGGCGATGCTGGGCAGGTTCGGGCAGCCTTTGGACCCATCCGGGTTGACGCAACCGACGAGGTTGTTCTCCTGGTCGGTCATGATCCACGGGCCTGAGCCGCTGCCGTGATACCAGGGGGTGGCGTTGCCGTAGTAAGCGGTTTCCATGGTGCCGTTGTCGTCGTCGCGGCTGTCGGTCTCGGCATTGCCGTAGTCGAAGCAGCAGCCGGCGTTGAAGTGCTGGCCGTTGATGACCCAGTACTGCCCCTCGGCCTGGTCGTCCACTGCGGTACCCTTTGGATCGTCGTTGCGCAGGCCCATGCCGGGCAGGATGAAGACGCCGTAGGCCTTATGGCCCAGGATGGTAATGGGCGCCATATCGGCGACGGGGAGGTTGTTCAACCCACCCATGGCCGGGCCACTGAATCCGCCGCGGGGCGCCTGGGTGAGGTGATTGTGTTGCGGGGATTGGTCATAGATGGTGGTGATCCAGCAATATGTGTTGGCGCAGAATGCGTCCTGGGCGGCGGCGTTCGCGTACCCGCCGGCATCCGGGACAGGCGACGCGACCGGCTGGACGACGCCAATGTCCAGGGTTTTGCCATCCGACTGGCGCAGAACCTGATAGAGAGGGCCGTTGTACGCTGCGTACAGCGCGCGCGTGGTGCTGTGAGCAGCCACGCAGGAGTCGCCTGCGGCAGCGTAAATGTCACATGGGCCTTGCGGTCTGGGCGGGGCGGCATGGGAGCCTGCCGCAGCCTGTTGCGCCGTTGTCAACGTTGCGCCCGTCGCAGTGAGAGCCAGCGTGAGCATCATTACCAGATTGAATCTCGATTTCATGCGTAATTTCCTTCGAGAATACGTATACCACTCGCTCCCGCAATTGGGCATGCTGGAAATTCTGAAGCCATGGATATTTGCCTCGGCGCATCCCTTCGCTCCCCTGCGATGACGATGAAATTGCACGATGGAGCGCCTACGCATGACGTTGGCGGAATCCTTACTTCAGTCGTTAAGCGAAATCCAGAAACGGAAGGTTGCGCCAGGTCCGGGGCCGCTCGATGCCTCAATCGATCCGCGATGCGCGATAAGAATCGCACGGGCGATGGCCAGCCCCATCCCGGTCCCTGTTCTGGTCCTGGACCCGGCCCCTGCTCCCGTCTGGGCTCCCTTCTTTCCGCGGTAAAACTTTTCGAAGATCAGGGGCAGATCGGATTTGTCGATTCCGGGGCCGTTGTCTTCGACCTGGAATTCGAGGCGTCCGGCTTCCGCATGACAACGGAGCGTTATCCGGCTTCCCGGCGGGGAGTAGCGAGCCGCATTTTCCAGGAGATGGCGAAAGACGCGCCCAAGCAGGCGAGGGTCAAACCGGACGGTCTCGTCTGATGCCTCTTTGATGACGACCTCATGGCGGCTCAGAATCGGCTGCGCTTCCTCGACGACCCGCTCCAGAAATGCGCGGGGATTGAGCAACTCAGGGCGCACCTGGACGATGTGAGCATCGATCTCTGCCATCTCCACGGCCTGTCCAATCAGGGCATCGAGTCTGAAGCTTTCTTCATCGACAACAGCCGCCAGATCCTTGCGTGTGGCTTCATCGAGCCCATCGCCTTGCACCAGCGTTGTGGCGGCGGCGCGGATGGAAGTGAGCGGAGTGCGCAGCTCGTGTGTGAGGGAATCGATCAGCGCGGTCCGAAGGCGCTCGCTTTCACGCGCGGCTTCAACGTGCGCCGTTGTTTCAATCGCGATGGCGCGCGCGAGCCCGATGGCCACCTGAGCGCCAATGGCCGTCGCCACCTCCGGTGAAAGATGCAGTGGCTTCCAGGCAAGTGCGCCTACGGGCCGCAGACCCAACAGCAGAGTCTGCACGGCGTATCCGTGGGGGCTGGCCGCTTCTGTGGTATGGCCTTCTGCCGATTCACGCAGATCCGACTTCAGCGTCCCGGGCAATTCGCCGGTGGTTGCATTGATCTCATCCTGTTCAAGAATGTAGAGGGCGACCTCGTCGAGGTTGAAGATCCGCTGGATGAGTTGCGGCAGATCGCGTGTCAGGCCGGCGGCATCTTCGTGGAGCGCCATCTCCTGGCTGAGGGTGTAGAGCCGCTCAACATCCTCGCGGCGACGCTCGGCCTGCTCTGTCTGACGCCGCGCCCGCTCGGCGACCCTGCCGGCGGCAATGGAGCTGGCGACAAAGGAAAACATTGCGACCCACTCCTGCGCGCCGGCCAGCACAAAGGTGCGGTATGGAGGGAGGAAGAAGTAGTCGAACGCAAGGGTGCAAAGAACCGCGATGTAGAGTGACGGCGCCATGCCCGCCTGCGTGCCCGACCACACGACGAACACGAGAAAGACCATGCCGGCGATGACCTCATTGGCATGTACCCAGACGAGAAGGGTCGTGATGAGGACCGTGAACAGCGTGGCGGCAAGAAAGTTGGCTGCCTTGCGCGAGTGAACAGTGAGACGCATGAATGGCTCAGTCGGAATGATACCGCCCATCGCCGATGATGTAACCTTGCGTTAAAAGAAGGGCAAGATGGCCACCAGAATTCTGGTTATCGACGATGAGCCGCAGATTACACGCGTGCTGCGCGCCGCGCTCTCTGCACAAGGGATGGACGTGCGCACCGCCAATGACCCCGAAGAAGGGCTGCGGATTTTCCAGGAATGGCCACCGGACCTGGTGGTGACTGATCTGATGATGCCGGGAAAAACGGGCGTGGACATCTGCCATGCCATTCGGTCCACTTCGTCAACGCCAATTCTGGTTCTGTCGGTTCGCAATCAGGAGCGATCGAAGGTGGAAGCGCTGGATGCAGGAGCCGACGATTACGTCACAAAGCCCTTCAGCATTCAGGAGTTGCTGGCGCGCGTGCGGGCTCATCTGCGCCGGGCACCGGAGCGCGGCACTTCGCCATTGGATATCGGCGACTTTGTAATCGATGTGAGCGCGCACATCATCACCGTGGCGGGCAGGGCCATTCACCTGACGCCGAAGGAATTCGATCTTCTCGCGCATCTTGCCCGGCATCCCGGCAAGGTCATTACGCACCGCGCCCTGTTGACCGCTGTATGGGGGGCGCAATCGGCGTATCAGCCCGAGTACCTGCGTGTCTTTGTGGGCCAGCTGCGTAAGAAACTGGAAAAGGAAACCGGCAGGAAATACATTCGAACCGAGCCATGGGTTGGCTATCGATTTATGCCAGAGGGCTTCGTCGCAGACGAACAATAGATTTGAGCTAAAAGCCATATCGCGGCGCACTGCGTCTTTACGGTTTGTTTAGAAATCCCTTTCGCCATCCAAACGCACACTCGACCAGAATTGATCCTTGGCATCACCCCTGACGTCTTGCATGCGATGCAGACCGTCAGGATTGCCCGGACGAGGGAGTTGCAATGCAGGATTTGACGATGCTGTGTTTCACGGCTGCCTTCTTTGGCGTGGCGTTCCTCTACGTCAAAGCATGCGAAAGGTTGCGGTAGAACGATGGATCTGTTTACGGCGATTGCGCTGATTCTTGCCGTTGTGCTGATACTGCATCTCATTCTGGCGTTGCTCTTCCCGGAGAAGCTCTGAAATGACCGTCTATGGCTGGCTGCAATTTGCCGTGTATTCACTGATTCTTCTGGCTACGGTGCGCCCGGTGGGAGTTTATCTGGCGCAGGTCGTGGAAGGGAAACATCGCTGGATTAACAAGGTCTTTGGGCCGTTCGAGCGCCTGATCTACAAGCTGTGCGGAATAAGCGCCGATCACGAAATGAACTGGCGCGAATATGCGTTTGCGCTGCTCGGATTTTCGGCGGTGAGTCTGCTCGTCACGTATGGAATTCAACGGCTGCAGGCTGTGTTCCCCTTCAATCCGCAGCATCTTGCCGCTGTTGAGCCGGCGCTGGCGTGGAATACAGCGGTGAGTTTTACCACCAATACCAACTGGCAGTCCTACTCGCCTGAAGCGACCATGAGTTACCTCACGCAGATGGCAGGCCTGGCGGTGCATAACTTTCTTTCTGCCGCGGTGGGCATCGCGGTGGCTGTTGTTCTGGTCCGCGGCATCCAGCGCACAGGCGCCAGCACGATTGGCAATTTCTGGGTTGATATGACCCGCGCCTTGCTGTATGTTCTGCTGCCGGGTTCGGTCATCTACGCGCTGTTGCTCGTGAGCATGGGAGTGCCGCAGAACCTGCACGGTTACACGCAGGCCCACACGCTTGAACAATCCGGGTTCGTTCAAAGCATTGCGCAGGGTCCAGTTGCATCGCAGGAAGCGATCAAGATGCTGGGCACCAACGGCGGCGGATTCTTCAATGCAAACAGCGCGCATCCCTATGAGAATCCAACGCCGCTTTCCAACTTCGTCGAGATCCTGTCGATCTTCCTGATCCCGGCGGGACTGACCTGCACACTTGGCCGCATGACAGTCTCGCGCGGTCACGGATGGGCAGTGCTGGCCGCGATGTTCGTGCTTTTTGCCTGTGGGTTTGCTGCCGTGTATTGGGCTGAGTCGCAGCCGCACCCGCTGCTGCACGGCGTCGCACAGACCGGGAGTCCGACTGCGCCGGCCGGCAACATGGAGGGCAAAGAAGTACGTAATGGCATTGCGGAAAGCGCGCTGTTTGCCACGGCCACGACCGATGCCAGTTGCGGAGCAGTGAACAGCATGCATGACAGCTTCACTCCGCTCGGTGGCCTGGTGCTGCTCACCAACATTCTGCTGGGAGAGGTGATCTTTGGCGGAGTGGGCGCAGGGCTTTACGGCATGCTGATTTTTGTTGTGCTTGCTGTGTTTATTGCGGGCCTTATGGTGGGCCGCACGCCGGAGTATCTCGGAAAGAAAATCGAAGCCTATGACGTAAAGATGGCCATGCTCTATGTGCTCGTCTTCCCATTCATCATTCTCACGCTGACGGCGGTCTTCGTTCTTGCGCCGCGTATCGGCCTTGCCAGCCTCGGTAATCCCGGGCCGCATGGACTCAGCGAAATTCTGTATGCGTTTACCTCGGCGGCCGGTAACAATGGTTCGGCGTTCGCTGGCCTAAATGCCAACACCTGGTGGTATAACGTGACGCTCGGGTGGGCCATGCTCGCGGGGCGCTTTCTCATGCTGATTCCTGTGCTGGCGCTGGCCGGAAACCTTGCACAGAAGAAAAGCATTCCTGCTTCGCCCGGAACATTCCCGGTCAACACTCCCATGTTCACGGTGCTGCTGGTTGGAGTGGTGCTGATTTTTGGCGCGCTTACCTTCTTTCCAGTTCTCAGCCTCGGACCGATACTCGAACACCTGCAACTGCATGCGGGGATGCTCTTCCAGTGACCCGGGCAAGTGAAAGCGAGAGGAACCCTCATGATTGAGAAGCAGAGTTTGTGGGACAGGCGCATTTTTGGCCAGGCGCTGGTGGATGCGCTGCGCAAGCTGGATCCGCGCGTGATGGTCAGGAATCCTGTAATGTTTGTTGTCGAAGTCGGCAGCCTTTTGACCTCGGCGCTGCTGTTGGACAACCTGCGGCATCATCGCGACAGTTTTGGATTCAATCTGCAGATCACGCTCTGGCTGTGGTTCACTGTGCTCTTCGCAAATTTTGCAGAGGCCGTTGCGGAGGGGCGGGGCAAGGCGCAGGCCGATACGCTGCGCAAAGCCAAAGGCGAGACCGTTGCCAGACGCTACACTGCCTCCGGCGATCTGGAAGATGTTTCCAGCAGTCTGCTGCGCGCCGGAGATGTTCTGTATGTTGAAGCCGGCTGTTACATCCCTGGCGATGGCGAGGTCATTGAAGGCGTCGCGACCGTGGATGAATCAGCGATCACGGGCGAATCAGCGCCGGTGATTCGAGAAGCGGGCGGCGACCGCTCGGCCGTCACCGGCGGAACAAAGGTCATCTCCGACTGGCTCAAGATTCGCGTCACATCCAATCCTGGAGAGACCTTTCTCGACCGCATGATTGCCCTTGTCGAGGGCGCGACGCGCCAGAAGACGCCGAATGAGATTGCGCTGAGCATCCTGCTGTCCGGGCTGACCATTGTGTTCCTGCTGGCGGTGGTGACGCTGCAACCTTTTGCCATCTACTCGCGAGCGCCGCAAACCGTC
>JAJXXG010000349.1 GCA_021781255.1 Acidobacteriota bacterium | reverse complement strand
AATGCGTGTCTTCATGGTGGAACCTTCGCTTACTGCTGTTTCGCCAGAGAGGCCGTCGCCAGCGAGCCGCCCAGTCCCATGGTCTCAACGGCCGACGAGGGCACGATGATCATGGAGCCCCGTTCCTTGATGGCCTCGTAGAGCATGTTCATGGCCCGCAGGTGCAGCGCCACAGGATCGTCCTTGTAGATCACCGCAGCCGCGGCAAACTTGTCGGCGATCTCGGTTTCCGCCGTGCCCAGGATGACGCGGGCCCGGCGCTCGCGTTCGGCCTGGGCCTCGCGTGACATGGCGTCCTGCAGGCCGGGAGGAATCTGCACGTCGCGAATCTCGACTGACTGCACCGTAATCCCCCAGGGATTGGTCTTTTCTTCGAGAATTCGCTGCAGCTCCTGGCCCAGCATCTCGCGCTCCGCCAGCGCCTGATGCAGGTCGTGACGCCCAATTGACTCGCGCAGAGCCGTTTGCGCGCTCATTGCGATGGCATCGCCATAGTTCTCCACCTCCAGGATGGCTTTCTCCGCGTTCCACACCATCCAGAACACAATGGCATCCACGTTGACCGGAACCGTGTCGCGCGTCAGTGTGGTTTCCGCCGATACGCTGGCCACGCGCACGCGCTGGTCGACGAACTGGCTCAAAGTCTCCACAACGGGCACGATCAGAAAGATCCCAGGCCCGCGCAGGCCCACGTAGCGGCCAAAGCGCAGCTTCACTGCCTTTTCCCATTGCCGGACAACTTTGATGGCATAAAGAAGGTAAATCCCCAGAATTGCCCCCGCAATCGCTGGATAATTGCGCTGCATCGAGACCGTAGCATAGGCTCCGGCCGCAATGCAGACCGCAAAAGCGGCTACTGCAACGGCGTTTGTGTTTTGCAGATTGATCCTTGGCGTCATACGTTCTCCTTCGCGGGTGCTCCCTTGGACCATGCCCGCAACTGCTCGATCAGTTCGTCGATGCTGAATCCTGCCGCGCCGGCGCGTGACACCGCGTCACTTGCAATCTGATGGATCTGCCGCTTGCGCTCGGCGTCTCGGTCGGGGAGCTTCTGCGATCCGATGAACGTCCCCGTTCCCTGATGCGTTTCAAGTAAACCACTCAACTCCAGCTCCTTGTACGCTCGGACAACTGTGTTGGGATTGACGGCCAGATCCACCGCAAGCTGGCGCACCGTAGGCAGCTGATCGCCCGTCTCCAGCGCTCCAGAGGCAATTCCGCCGCGGACCTGATCGATGATCTGCCGGTAGGCGGGAACGCCGGTGTGCAAATCGAGCAGGAAGCAGAAACCGGGTTTGCGAGGGCTCGGCATCGATGTAATCAATGTACTATAAAACTAGTACACTAAATCAATGACTCTGTCAAATGCTCTCTTGCGCAACCCGCTCTCCAGGCCGGTGCCGCTACGAGCGCATTATTTCTGAAAGCTTTGCAGGTAGTTGACGATCTCCGGGCTGGTCCACTCCTGCGCCCCGACAAATTTCCGGCGGATGATCCCGTTGCGATCGATAAGGTAGGTTTCCGGCCACATGTCGGTGCGGAACAGCTTGGCTGCGGACTGGCTGGGATCGCGCACTGTAGTGAAGTCAACGTGATGGCGGACGAGAAACCGCTGGTAGGCCTCAGGGTCGTCGTCGATGCTGACGGCGACGATCGCCAGATTCGGCTCTTCGTGGTGCAGGGCGAGGAGCGATGGCATCTCTTCCACGCACGGCATGCACCAGGTGGCCCAGAAGTTGAGCAGCACCACCTGTCCCCGATAGTTGGCCAGATGCACCGTCGTCGTGCCATCGGAGAGGGTAAAGTCAGGGGCCACCTGACCGGTTTGCGCGGGATGCGCCCCGCGATTGCACCCCGCCACAAGAGCCAGGGGCGCCAACAGTAGCCAAATCAAGAGCCAACGGGACCGCACGTACTTATAATACGGAGCTAACGGGCTGAAAGAAAACGGTGAACGAAGATGGAGCGCGATAAGTCGGATTTTGGAGGTTCGGATCCCTTGAAGCCGATTCTTGGCATCGGCGACCCAGTGGCTGGCGCGGCTGCGCGGGCCGACTGGCGTGAGCGGGCTGGCAGCGCTGCCTCCGGTACGGTCTTCAATCAGCCGGAGCCGAAGCGTTTGCTCGAGCTGACGGTGATCATTCCTGCGCGTAACGAAGAAGATTGCCTGCGCGCCTGTCTACACTCGCTGGTCAACCAGTCTGAGTTCCTCTTTGCCCTGGCCAAGGATTGGGAGCTGATCGTCGTCGATGACGGATCCACGGACGGGACGGCGGAGATTGCGCGCGGCTTTGCCGGAGTAACCGTGATTGATGCCGACAAGCTGGAGCCGGGATGGACAGGGAAGGTGAACGCCATCTGGACGGCTGCGCGCAAGGCGCGCGGCCGATGGCTGCTCTTTACCGATGCCGACACAATCCATGAACCGGGCAGCCTGCGCCACGCCATGCATGAGGCCGAACGGCACAAAGTGGGGATGCTGAGCTACTCTCCACGGCAGATCGCGACCGGCCTGGCGCAGAGGTCCGTAATGCCGCTGGTGTTTTGCGAACTGGCGCTGGCGTATCCGCCGGCCAAGGTCTCCGACCCATCCGAACGGATCGCCGCCGCCAACGGACAGTTTCTGCTGGTCGAGCGCGAAGCATATCGCAAGCTTGGTGGGCACCTCAGCGTTGCCGACAAGGTGCTTGAAGACGTGGAACTGGCCATTCTGGCCAAGCGTCGAGGCATAGGGCTGCGTTTCCGGTACGGCGACG
>JAJXXG010000171.1 GCA_021781255.1 Acidobacteriota bacterium | reverse complement strand
CCTAACCGCCTCCCCTCTCTCCGCATGACGCAGTACGACAAAAAATTCGCTCTGCCGCTCATCATCCTGCCTGAGTCGATGGACAACATTCTCGCCAACGTCCTCACCCAGCACAAGCTCCGCAACCTGCGCGTTGCCGAAACGGAAAAGTTCGCCCACGTCACTTACTTTTTCAATGGCGGCATTGAAACGCCCTTCCCCGGCGAAGAGCGCACACTCATCCCCTCGCTCAAGGTCGCCACCTACGACCTCGCGCCGGAGATGCGCGCCGAAGCCATCGGCGACACCATCGTCAAGGCTGTTGAAGACACCGCCTTCGATCTCATCGTCGCCAACTTCGCCAATGCCGATATGGTCGGCCACTCCGGTAAGCTCGAACCCACCATCAAGGCCTGCGAAGCCGTCGACGCCCAGCTCGGCCGCATCTACGAAGCCGTTCGCCGCCGTAACGGCGCCTGGCTCATCACCGCTGACCACGGCAATGCCGAGCTCATGGTCGACCCCGTCACAGGCGGCCCGCACACCGCGCACACCACCAATCCTGTTCCGCTCATTTACGTCGCCGAGGACGCCGAGCACTTCCGCCTCCGCAACGATGGCGCACTGCGCGACATTGCACCTACACTCCTCAACCTGCTCCACCTCGGCCTGCCTAAAGAAATGACCGGCGGCGACCTCCGCATCCCCATCGCCAAATAGCGGCCCACCGATCTGCACACGCAAAAAGGCCTTCCCGTCAGGGAAGGCCTTCGTTTCTGCCTGATCTCTTTTACCGCGACTTGAATGTCTTGATCGCCGAAGGCAATCGCTCTTCCAGCAACTTTGCCCGCTCCGCCGCAATCCCGCTCAAGTACTTCGGCGCCGGAGTCGCCGTCATCACCAGCACCAGCGCAATCAGTGAGAACACCAGCCCCGCCACTCCCGCCGACATCAGCATGTGATACATATCCGAGATGTCCAGCCCCAGCACGTTAAACGCAACGTGCTCCAGCAGGCGAATATGATGCACCACCGCCAGCGCGAACAGGAAAAACAGCACTGCCAGGAAAGTCAGTATCGCAAGTGAAGCATCCAGCGTGCGATGGAACTTTTGCCGCCCTCGACACCGTGCACACTCTGCTAAATGGTTTTCGTAATCCCGCCGCATTTCCGGGTAGATGCCCGAAATGTCATAGCGCCAGCTTGCCAGAATCGCGCCTACAACTCGGTCGGTACAGGGCGTACTTGCCATATCAGGTTAGACTCTCTTTACCTTCGGAAGTGCACATCCGCCGGTTTTCAGCGTGGCTCTTTGGCAACGGCAGACTCTCACTGCTTGGATGCATCGCGGCGTCCCCGCGTTTCAGTGTTCGCCGGACCCGTGTCCGGCTCGTCCGTCACCACTCCTGGTGCAGAGTAATACCTATCCTTACCATTGTAACTTACTTACAGTCCAAATGCCTCGAAAATCATGCATTAGAAATCAATAGGCTCCAGCGGTTCATGCTGCACTGCCAGCAACAGCCGGTTCGCCAGCAGACTCGCACGGGCACTCAGCGCCCGCTCCGCCGTCACCCGCGCCAGCTCAGGAAGATTATTACTCTCTGACAGATGCCCCAGAATCACATACGCAGCCTGCCCATCGTACTCCGTTTCCAGAAACTCCCCCGCCGCTTCGTTCGACAAGTGACCCACGCGCGACAACACCCGTTGCTTCACGCTCCACGGATATGGCCCATCCTTCAACATCTCCAAATCGTGATTCGACTCCAGCAGCAGCAAATGCAATCCCTTCAGCTGCGCCTTCACATTCGGCGGCATATAGCCCAGGTCCGTCGCCACCGCCATCCGCACTCCCTCGGCCTCCAGCACAAAACCCACCGGATCCACCGCGTCATGTGGAATCGTGAACGGGTTCACCGCAATATCCCCAATTCGGAACGGCTGCCCCGCCTCGAAATACTCCACCTTCGGCAGCCAAGTCGGATCTTTCTCGACCGGATCCTTGCCGCCCAAATCCTTTTCGGCACCATTCCCAGTCCCTTTCTCCGCGCCGGCTTCTAGCACCGCAAGCTCTCCCGCTCCGTTCTCCAGAGCCCCATCCGTCTCGTCCGGCTCGCCTTCCCCCGCCGCAGCGCTCGCCTCGGCCTGGCGTGCCTCTTCCTGCTTCCGGCATTGCTCCAGCCATTGCTTGTAGCTCATCTGCTTGCGCGGCATCAGCCAGCGCATCCATGCGCGGTGTGTCCCTTCCGTGAAGTACACCGGAATCCCCAGCTTTCGCGCCGTCACCGCCAGCCCGTTCACGTGGTCGCTGTGCTCATGTGTAATCACAATCGCATCCAGCGTTGCCGGGTCCTCGCCCGCCAACCGCATCCGCCGGAAAAGTTCACGGCAGCTCAGCCCCGCGTCCACCAGAATCCGCGTCTTCCCCCCGGTCACAACCGTGCTGTTTCCCTTCGACCCCGACGCTAGAACTGTGAACCGGACCATCCCTTGAGCATAGCGCGGTCCACTGCACCACAATCCTCCCAAAAAAGGAAAATCTGCACCCCTTTCGATTCACACAATAGGGGAATTGATTAGTGACCCTTCCACGCTGTTAGATAAAGTAGTATTCTGCGCGACTGGAACGTCGGCCCGGCATGTCCCTGCTGTCTCATGCCTCAGCTTTCGACGAATTGCGCATTTGCATCACTTACCCAGATCGCGCAGAGGAACGCGCAAAGGAATCGGCAAGAATGAAGATCCTTGGTTTCGCAGTTTCCGGCATCATTGGCCT